>JAGQQS010000946.1 GCA_020426105.1 Planctomycetaceae bacterium | reverse complement strand
CATCAAAACAGAGACGCTTGCTGAGATTCGTGACGCGCAACCCTCGATCTCGTGGCCAACGACTGAGAAGAAACGAACTTTCAGTCAGTTGCTTGAAATATGCAACGTGCTGAGATCAGAAGAAACCAGGATTCGGCAGCAAGTTGCCAATGCAAAAGCCAAACGCGAAGCCGCAAAGGCCGAAAAGGAGCGGCGGGCAAGGATGAAGGAGATGGTTGTGTCACCAGCAACATGGCTGCGCGAAGCCGAGAAGATGGCGGACTCACGCGGGACGGATAATTACAAAGCGGCGGCCGATATTCTGGCTGATCTGCGTGAAGCGATTGGGGGAGAAGAAGGTGACAAACTCGCACGCCGCGCGTCGATGCAGCTCGTAAATAAATATCCGACGCTCAACCTTCTCAAGGCTGCATTGCGTAGACGCGGCTTGCTGGACTGATATGTTGTTGAGCTGAACGAGGTCTTCCGATGAAGGATCGAATCACAGAATGGCTCGCCTGCCTGGATCGGTCACGCCCTCACCGAATCTGCGCTGTCTGGCACGTTGCTGTGTTTGGAGAAGGTCTGCAGTCGCGGCAGGAACTCGTTGAGAAATCGAAGAGGCAACAAAGACTCTCATTTGGTTGCGAGCCTTTTACTGTTTTCCGATTCGGATTCCACAACAGATTCAGCCTGGCTCAGCGATATTCGAAGGGAATATCGATTTACATGCAGAGAATCAAACGGCGAAAAACGTTTGCAATACTTTAGAGCAGGATTCTACCATGACGAAATCGGACGCTTCATCGGCATAGATTCTGGTGGGTACTTCGCTGGATTGCGCACTCTCGCGCGAGGTGAAATGTCTGCGAGAGGGCGCTAGAGGGCGACTACGGTGAACTACCGTAGTTCATAAGTTGAAGCTTGAAAATGAGCAAAAAACCACAGTTCATTATGCCAGAGATTCTCATGCCGGAATCCGTATCTGAACATTCTGATGTGGAGGCCGTTCGACGCTTGTCCGCCCGGGATACGAGAAGTGAAGTTAAGTTGGGGATTCTCCGACATTTACTCTTCCGCCACCATGTCAATGAAGTCTCTCTGCACACCCTGGCATTGACATATTCCGATGTGGATCTTCGGCTTCGAGCGGCGGTCCTGGCTACTATTTGCTCAGCAATCGATAGATGGGGCATGAAACCTTCGGTGGTAGACTCTTGCGAGCGTACTGAATTGCTGGTTGCTATTCAGAATGAGATTCACGCAATCCTGTGGCCCTGGTGTTTGCTGGCACGGGCGGCACTTATGGATGAACGACTTGCATTCGATGTCAGACGCTTAGAACAAGCAATACAGGCAGGCGATCTAAAGTATTTGGAATCTATTCATCAAGGGCAAACAGGTCAGAGCGAACTGACCGATTTGGTACTTTTTAAAAGTATCACGGCTGCGATACGGAGAATCGAGAATCGGAAGCGGCTGTTAGCATTTTGCTACTGAGATGTCTGTGAAGAGTCGGCTGAAAGTAGTTTCTCGACTCAAACCAGACGAGCCATGGCATTGTCCGAATCGCCAGGTTTGCTGGACCTTTGCACGTGAGGCGAACCTGAGGGCGGATGCCCGCTCAACGGCGAAGTGTCTTTCTTGAGACGGGGCAAGACTGCTCGTTTCATTATTGACAGAGCGATAGATCTGAACCGCGAATAGACGCGAATGAACGCGAATAAAGTCGACAAAACCAGGAACGACCGCGGTCTGCGTGCTCTGAATCGAGAGCCCGGGACAGTTGAATCGACATGCGAAACGATCACGCATCGAATCACTGCAGCCATGCGCGTGTATTCGCGTCAATTCGAGGTTTCAATACCAGAACGACTCCACTGTCAGATGCGGCCCATCATGGTCAAGCACAGTGTAACAGTCATCACGTGAAACAACGGGTCCCTTTGTGTCAATTGTCCCGTGAAGGAAGTCGCAGCCCTTCGGAGCTTTGATCTGCCGTACGCCCCCCTCTACCGGTGGCGACGTTTGGACAACCAACAGCACGAGAACCAATCCTGGTCGTCAGAAGAATACAGGAAATTCAGGGGATCTTGCGCATCGCGTTTTGTAAATTGGATGCGAACTGGTCACTTTTTCCGGGTAAAGATGAGTCCGGCAGAAAACCCCTGCCTGGACAACCTTCAACGAAAATCAGTCTCAACCCAGGCGAATTCCGGTTATTCCGGTTTTATCGAATACATCCCTGCGTCCCGTCAAATTCACACGCAGGATGTAGTTCAACACCGCCTGTGCGTGAAAGACAACCTAATGTTGGTGCATCCCCTCTCTGCATCGAGCAGTTTGTTGCTACGGACGGCAACCGGGTTCAGTGCAATATGCATGTGAACAACTACTTTTTGCTCGACGCTTAAATCGCAACAGTATTCATAAAACAGCGCGGACCGTTCATCATGAATTCCGGCTGGCGGTACACCTCCTGAGGGGACAGTTCATGGCTCGCAATACTTCGGGCTCGTTGCTGGTCGTCGATGACGATCGCTACATTCAGTCGGCAATGGCAGATTACCTTCGCAGTCTTGGCCATCGGACTGAAACGGCATCCACATGCACAGAAGCCATTGAACGGATGGAGGAATTTCCGTTCGAAGTTGTGCTCTGCGATGTCAATCTTCCGGACAAAGACGGCTTCCAGTTGTTGCAGTGGTCACGCGAAAATTCTCCGGAAACATCAGTGATTCTGCTGACGGGGTTTGGCACGATCGAAAGTGCCGTCGAAGCCATCCGCATGGGAGCATTCGACTATTTGACCAAGCCTGTTATTGATGAAGAACTGCGTTTCTCCATCGAACGCGCGATTGGTCAGCGTCAGATCCTTGACGAAAACAAAAAGTTGAAGGCCCAGTTGACTCAGCGTTTCGGACTTTCGAGCATCGTCGGCAAAGACTACAAGATGCTGCGAATGTTCGAATTAATTGAAAGTGTCGCGGACACTCGAACCACCGTATTGATTCTGGGCGAAAGCGGTACCGGCAAGACCATGACCGCCCGCTCAATACATCAGCTCAGCACTCGCCGCGACAAACCGTTCGTGGAGGTCGCTTGTGGATCTTTGCCGGAATCGTTACTGGAAAGTGAATTGTTCGGTCACGTCGCCGGGGCATTTACCGGAGCCGCACACGACAAGATCGGTAAGTTTCTTCAGGCTGACGGCGGCACGCTGTTTCTGGA
>JAGQQS010000945.1 GCA_020426105.1 Planctomycetaceae bacterium | reverse complement strand
CGGAAGCGGGAACTTGATGCGATCCGCCGCGAAGCGGAAGAGCGCGAGATCCAGGCATTACCCGCAAAGTATCGCCACGCGTATGCCGATGCTCTGCATCCGGCAGCGTTCGACCACGCCCGCGCGCCGTCCGTAGAAGTTACCGTCAAGCATCTGCAGGAAGTGATGGCCAAAGCGACCACACTGGATGACGTCGTCCCGTATCTCTCATCCAACTTTCGACAACGGTACATCCAGTTGCTTGCCGGCCAGAACTACGGGCACAAGCCGCATACTGCGAAAGAAGAGCTGGCTAGGTACAAAGAATTCTTCAGCACAATTACCAGTTACCATTCCTCAAACGGAACGGCTAACAACGACCATGCCTACGGCTACGTCTGGACTGAAGACAAAAGCACAGTACTCTATCAACTGGAGTTTGTAGGCGAAGGCCGACTCTGGAGACTGAACGGCTGGAAGCCTCAACTGACAAAAATGTGATTTCCCTGGACCCGCCCCATTGCGATCGCGAGCAGTACTTGGTTCTGAATGTCCGATGGCACCGGACCTGAATGGAACGTCCGCCACCGCAATCAGCGCTTTTCCTCGGCGACAAACTTTACCGGCAGCGGGATGTCCAGTGTGTCTTTGTTGGCACGGAAGCCGTTTCCGTCGATATCCACGTACACCGGGTTGCTGAGTGCGGTGGGATGTTGAGTGCCCCAGAACGGGCCCATGACATCGCCGATCACCTGAGTCCGGTGCCCTGTGAGGACAATCAGGTGTGCGTCTTCATTGAGTTCCACATCCACTTCGTGCGCGAACTTCACGACTCCCTGGCTGAACATCTCCGGATGTGTATCGCGACTGAATGTCAGATTGTCAGATCGGCGACCGTTCACCAGCACGATGACAGTATCGATCTCGATCCAGTTTGGACACTGAACTTTGATCGATGCGGTCACCTTTTTTGACATTGCTTTGAGATCCTGACCGGCAACGACGCCGGAGTCTCCGTTGCCAGTCTCCCGAAACGAGGTTTCGAGATAGGGGCCATTGGACATCATAATATGACCGGCCCTCGAGTTGTCCCGGATTTCATCAGAATTGATGCCGGCAGGATCATCTGTGGAGGATGTGACCCAAATTCTGAGGCCACCGGAACCATGATAGTTGTAATGCGAATCCGTGTTGACAACGCCATAGATCCGAAACCCCTGGTTGAGCAGTTGCAGCCAGTTCAATGCGGTTTGATTGCCGGTTGCCTTGCCTCCGCGGATTTCGTATCGCGTCGGATTCAAGAGGGGGTCGATGGGATGAATTTCGGTGACGTTCATAATGCCGAAGGATCGTGCATAGCCTTCGTCCGGCACCTGATCGCCGTTGCGATCGTAGAATAACCAGCCGATATCCGGATGATTTTGTTGAATGAGTTTGACGCTGTTTTCGTCCCAGGCAGCGATGCGTTCCATCTGAGTTTCCGGACTGAAGTCCGTCACGGGAGCTCCTCCATCCTGAGTCCGCGGATGATAGATCAATGGGAACACGTTTTGATGATTAAGCGGCAATGGTGTACCTGTCAGTTCCATTCCTGAAACTGTCGCGAGGTATGGCTGCAGTCCCAATTCCTGGATGTGATCGACGTAAGTGCTGATGCGGTTATGCTCAGTACACGGTGCAAATTCGATATGCTCGGCCGCCAGATTCAGGACGCGACCGCGCTGACTGCTGGTGTTATCACCGGAAGGCGAACTATGGCTGTGAAAATCGGCGCTCACCCAGCCGGGAGTTTCGACCACGCGGGGAAGTTTGATCTTCAGTTCCGTGGTTTTGCCGTGGTGGATGATGAGTTTAGTGAATTCCGCATTGTACTCAGGACCGTGGCTCACGGTAACGTCATATTCACCGGCGGCGATTTCCGTTTGCACCTTTCCGTTGGCGGTGTAGGCCAGATTCTTAACGAAATTCTCGCCGGTTTCCGGAGCCCATGCGGGTGTTGGCGTTTTGTCGTTGCCGCGGAATTCAATCTTCGCAGGAATCGCGTGGCCCTCCCCATCCGTCACAGTGATGGACGCGATCCCCGGATGCCAGGTGGGTAGTTCGAGGACATGTTTGCCGGCGTTCGAAAGTGTCAGTTTTTGTTTCGCATATTCCTGTCCGGCGAGAGTGACGGTGGCCTCACAGTTTCCGGACGGGAGTCGACGAACGACAGTTCCTGTTTCATCGGTGACGACGGTTCCCCAAGATTCGTCGCCACACGAGAGAGCAATTCTGGCGCCGTGAACGGGACGGCCGTCGGCCTGAACGATGAGTTCAGTTTCGACAAGTTCGGCGGTTGTTTCGCGGGCATCGGCGTAGTCCGCCAAAACACCTGCCAGATCCTGTGCGACAAACAGCCAGCGTGTCATCGAATAGACTTCGCCTGGTTTAAGCACGACTGGCATTCCATCAGCAGGTTCGTACACCAGCACAGATTCGCGGGCGTTGCTGGTGCAGCGAATCCTGAATCCCGGTGCGTAGACTCCGTACGCCTGCTGCCAGTAGATATCCTGGAAAGAAAACAGCTCGACAGTACCGTCCGGCGTCTTCGGCATATCTTCTTTACCGGCATCGGCCCGCAAGTCATCGTCCAGTGTCAGCGTCAGATCAGCCGCGGTCGTGTTGGTCCATGTTGATTCGATCTCCAGCCACGGTCGCAAGTCGGACAGCCAGTATTTGACGACAAGCCCCGGGGCCTTATCGGTGCCGGGCGAACTGACGAACACGGCACCCAGTTTTGCTGTGGCTGTCACGCCTCCGAGCGTCGCCGTGCCTTCGGTCACCTCAAATGACGGTTTACCAAGGAGTGGATAAACTCTTCTTGCCGGATAGAACGCGCTGAGTTGATCGCTTTGATGTTTCAGGGTGGTCAGATCGATCAGACAGCCACCGACGTTGCGCACTGTCATGTTGGCGTTACGGGTGTTCACTGGCTTCGCGATGACAGCCCGCAGAAAGGCATTCTGCATCACAATGTCGCCATAGATGGCATCCACTTCCTTACCGTGCGGAATGAGTTTGTCCCAGTTCGATTCTGTCAGTTCTTCCACCACGGGGCGAATCTTGTCGTCCGCAGCAGTGCTGCTCATATTCGGGACCAGAAACACACAGCACAACAAGAGTGGACTGAAGGATGCAGGACTGCGGAAGTTGTGGCAGAGAAAACGCAGGCGGGAGGTTGACATCGGCAGGCTCCTGAGGATGCGGTGAAAGATGGCAAGGAAGCATCATTTCCAGAGCGACTCAGAATAACAAGCGCAGGCGAAAAACCTCGCGAGAAATTAATCAGTTCACGGAAGTCGGGACGGGTGTCCGGGGAGCGGCATGCGTCCGCTTGCCGGTACGATGTGTTTGACGTCATGTATCTTTGGGGGAATTCTTGTTCTGAAATACCCCACAACATCACCTTGAGCGCTGCGATCGAGCAGTGATCTGTTTCTCCAGAGAATTTCCTGCCTGTTTTCAGACGCACGCCCCCTGTTGTTGCACGGATGCCTCACCGCTCGCCAAACCTGACCTCAGGCGATAGAGTTAAGGGCATCAGAAATTGCCAAATCCAGCCCGGAGGACCCTCCATGAGATTATTGTCAGCCGTACGAAAGTCGCTCATTTTGTTGCTTGTCTCTGCGTCTGTGCCGGTTGCGTTTTCATCGGATGATCAGGTGACAGCGGCTGCCCGGAAAGGAACGTTGCGAGCTGGGGTCGCCAAAGTCGAAATCACGGATTATGCCGCTGGTCCGGTCAATGATCCGTCATTTGTAAAAGCGCTGGCAATTTCTGACGGCAATCTGACAGCGGTGATGATCACTGTGGATGCAGTGGCGATCGGTGAGATCGGTCGGATTGGAAATACATATCTGCCCAGCGTGCGCGCAGAACTGAAAAAGGACGGAATTAAGCCTGAGCATCTGCTCATCAACGCCAGTCACTGCCACAGTGTCGTGCGAGCGGACGTCGATCAGCTGACCGTACAGTCAGTCAGGGAAGCGCTGGCGAATATGGTGCCCGTGCGGGTCGGGGCAGGACGCGGTCATGAGGACCGGATTATGGAGAATCGACGGCTGAAGATGAAGGACGGCAGCGAAGTTGATATGCGGCGTGCCTATTCTATGCCCAATGATGAAGATGTTGCGGCTGTCGGACCGGTGGATCCGGAAATTGGATTGCTGCGCGTTGATCGCATGGACGGGACGCCCCTGGCTCTGCTTTACAACTTTGCCTGTCATCCGATTCATGGAGTTCCTGGCGGGGGCAACACGGCAGATTTTCCCGGCTTTGCGTCCAAAGCGATCGAGCAGAATCTGGGTGACAATGTGATGGCATTCTTTATTCAGGGCTGTGCGGGCGACATCAATCCGGCCATGTACAAAACCGTGCATCAGCTGCACGACGCGGAACACTACGGCAATCTGCTGGGTTTAAGTACTTTGCAGGCCGCTCGAAAGATTGTTCCCCGGGATTCATCGACCCTGAAAGTGATCAACGAAATTGTCGCACTGCCACGGGGAGCCGATCTGGAACGGCGGATGGAATCGATCCAGGCAGAGCAGGCACAGATCGTGCAGTCACTTAGTGGAACGAATATCAATCTTAAAACATTCCTGCCGCTGTACGTGCAACAGAAGGTCTCGGAAGATTTTCCGGCCTACTACAGCCAGCGATATCTGCATGAAAAATCGCAAGGCCGGGATGCGCTGAGCAAACTGGACGCTGAAAATCGGGCCAGTGTCGAAGCTTATATCCGGAATATCCATGCGATGGAACAATTGACGCGGTTGCAGACGAATTTAAATTTATTGCGGATGCACCTGAAACAAAATCAGGCGGCCGCGCTTTCAACAGTGAATGTGGAAATCTGTGGCATTCGGATCGGCGACTTTGTGATGGTGACATTTGGTGGTGAGTTGACGATTGAAATCGGCCTCGCGATTAAGAAACGCTCACCCGCACACAATACCTTCGTCGCTGGCTACACAAACGGGTACATCTACTATCTGCCGACAGAGCAACAGCGGAGTAACTCGGGCTACGCACAGGAAGATTGTGACTGCATCGTTGCTCCGGAATGGCAGCGACTGTTTGATGAACGAACTGACAGCGTATTGCAGCGTCTGGCAGCATCTGAATGAACAAGCCTGTCGGATTGAAACAGATGTATTCGCCGTCCGTAGAATGCAGAATGCACGAGGGCCATGGTTTCATCGCGTTTTTGCCACTGCCTCGAAGAGTTGCAAATAAGTGGCCTCCATTGATTTCACCATGGTGTCGATCTGGCACACAGGCGCTTTCAGCAATGACGAGCGCATTTCAGCTCGCAGCCTGCTGAGCTGTTGCGGGGCTTCGGGATTTGTTGCCCAGCGCACAGCCTGATCAACATAGTCCGTCACACTGGAGGCCACGAATTCGTTGAGGTGGCAGTTCATCAGCAAAGTACGGCTGGTACGAGATGCCCAGCGATCTCCATCAAAAGTAAGAACGGGAACGCCTTGCCAGATTGCTTCGGTTGTAGTCGTGCCGCCATTGTAGGGAAACGAATCGAGCGCAATATCGATCTGGTCATAATATTTCAGAAACTCAAAATGGTCCGCCGGCGGCAGAAGCTGAACACGCCCCTGCTCCACACCACGATGTTGAAACTGCCGTACGACGTAGTCACGGTTGGCGGTTTTCGCGAGTGATCGATTGCCCAGGATCAGACGCGAATCAGGGCACCTTTTCAGGATTTCACTCCAGACATCCAGCACTACCGGCGTAATTTTATACTGACTCACGAGGCTGCCAAATGTTATCTTTCGAGTGCCGAGGCACGGCGGCGGAACAACATCCGGAGCATGGTGCGCCACGACAAAGCTGAGGTAGCTCTGTGGCAATCGGCAGATCTTTTCCGAGTAATACTGTTCTTCTTCCGGCCTGATGACGAAATCATCTCCGATGATCCAGTCGATTCCTGCCAATCCCGATGTTGCATACATATTGAACCAGGTAGCAGTGACCGGGGCGAGGCGAGACATGAAGATCTCGAGTCGCGAAGCAGCGCTGTATCCATTCAGATCAACCAGAATGTCCAGTTGCTGTTGGCGAATCAGGGTCGCCAGCTCCCGATTGCTCATCGTTTGTGTCAAATGGATCTGGTCGCGGGAACCGGGCTTGAACCATTCCAAACCCCGTTCATGGGTGTCGTCGGCAAACAAGTGAATCTCGAACTGCGACCGATCGTGACCGTTGATCAGTCCCCACACCGGTTTCATATAGTTCGAGCGATGAAAGAATGCTGAAATGTAGCCTACCCGCAGTCGTCCATCAGCGGATCTGGCTCGGAGGATAACCTCGGTATCCGAATCTGAAGGCAGGCTCTGTGCGAATGTTCGGCGGATTTCCAGTAACCGCTGGTGGTCCACTTCGGGACACCCGGGAGCAATTGTTGCCAGATTCAGCCGCGCCTCCGGATTATTATAGCGATCAGCAACCCATTGAAAATGACGCACGGCGGCGGAGACGTCTCCCAGTTGAAACAGCGTTGCTGCCAGACTAAAACGACTTTCTTCGTGTTCACGATCGAGTCGGAGCCCGTCTTCCAGTGCCATTGCCGCCTGAGCGAACTCGCGCATTGACAGGAGGGTTTTGCCTGCAAGACAATAGTCATCCACGCAGGCCTGTCCGGATTCGATCAGTGTGTCGAGTGCCTCAAGGGCGGGCGGAAACTGCTGCTGAGTGAGAAGTTCGAGGGCCTTTCGGCGCAAACGCTCAGCACTGCTTAGAAGTGCCGATGGCTTCGAACGGGAACTCGGCTTTTTCTGACCGGGACGCCCTCTTTTTCCCATAAATTTTAATTCCGCCAGTCGGATCGCAGCTTTGCCCCGCGCGACTATGGCCGACGCTGTGAAGCACCATTTGCGGGACATTTCGTGAGCATTCCGATTTCAGCAACAGCTTCAGCAGTCTCACGACCTCCGGTACCCCGAAGCCTCCAATTTCAGCGTCAAAAATGCTTCACAGCGACTGGCAGCGGGCTTCCCACGACTGATGCCAGCCCCACGCTGAACATAGCCGTTTCTGCTACTCCGTCAAGCGACCTGCAACTACCACTTCACTGAAGATCATTGCGAAGTCGACTTGTTGTCATTCATTTCGTCCTGACGCGAAATCATCGTATGGGCAAAAAGGGAAAAAATTTCTGCACTGCGGAACTCTTTTCCGAGGGATCTGCGGGTGGCATTTTGAAGTCGTCCGGACCGTTGCGGAAATTCACCTCGATGTACTGAAATTTTCACTGTTTTCGGCACAATACGTAGAATTGCCCATGGATGAAAAGCAGCTTGCGGCATGCAATCTGCGGTGTGGTCGAAGGGTCACATAGTCTCAGTTGCATTCATAGCAGGGATGCTGATGGCAATTTCGAATTCTGGTCAAGCGCCCGTCACTGTTGAATTCAGCGACGCTGGAGGGCGTGCCGAATCTTCCTCCAGACAGTCGCGAGCGTTAAACGCCAGTGATACACGTGACACACGTCCCGCAGGCAAAGCTCGTCCGGAACACGATGATGAGTTTAGCGATGTTCTGGCGGGGTTGTTGCTGGCAAATGGAAAACCATTCCAGCCAAATCCAGCGTTGGAGAAAACTGAAACCACGACGATTTCGGCGGTGGACGATTCTGCTGGAGAGCTTGCGCCGTTGGTTGGCCCGGGGCAGTCGGGCACCGCATCAGGAACGAGTGAACAGCAATCCGTCGGCACTTCATTGGCCGCGCCCGGCGATCTGCAGAATTCGGCAGGGAACACCGAGGCATCTGCCGGTCTGGCCGGGACAGAAGGTTTCGATGCCCAGCCTTCGACTGTCGATGTGCTAATTGAAGGATCGCTCAACAGTACAGTGCCGGGTAATTCGGGACAGCCCTCCAGTTTTTTTCCTGCCTTACTTCCGCCGCAGGTTCCTCAGGTGGGGGCAAAAGCAGCTGAGGCGGGCGGTCCTGAAGACGCATCTCCGAATCGGCAGGGATTAGAGACGGAGATTTCGTTGATTCAATCCTCCGCGTCTGCTGGCATCGATTCAGAATCTTTTGCTGACCACAAATTGTTGTCGCCGGACGCGTTGGATCGAATTGGTCAGCTGACGGGAGAAAAAATTCCCGAAGTCGTGACTCCGGTGGTGTCCGGACCTTTGCCGACGACTTCAGTGTTTAACAAGATTGCAACGGCCGGTGTGGCTGACAGCGAGTTGGCAACAACACCGGGTTCGGCCGCAACGCCGCCTGTTCCAGCATTGCGGCTGACCGCCGTGACACAGTTTGGTCTTTCGAAATCGCCTTTGTCAGCGGCGGTATCAGCATCAAAGTTGAGTGGTCAGACTGTCGATTTGGTTAAAACGACTCAACCGGAAACGACTGATTCTGATGGCGAATCGGAACAGCAATTGATATCAACACCATTGGAGTTTGGTTCCGCATTAGGTGCAGAAGAGAGCCGCCCGTTGTCAGTTGCAGAGGGGTCGGCGGGCGCGTCGGCAGTAAACTTGAGGAACGCGGCGTATCAGGAGAGGCAGGCGCTCGGACTGCAATCCAGCGAATTGGAGATCAGTGCCGGGAGTGGACTTTTTGGCCGGGCTTCGGTGCCTGCCAGCACCGTGCCAGTCGAAGGTGCCAAACCCGGTCCCGTTGTTGCGCGATCGGAAGCAACACCCGACGAGGCCGCGCCATTGTACGTGGCAAACACATTTTCTGAAGTCGGGACGTCGCTATCGCTGACCAGTGATTTGCGGCACACGCTAAGCGGTCAGGTTTCTCAGGCGGTTCTGCAACATATCGAACACACTGGAGTTCGTTCTCAGGATTCGTTGACGATCCGGCTCGATCCTCCTGAGCTTGGCGAAATGAGGATTGAATTATCGAAGACAGCAGATGGTCTTGCAGTCCGCGTAACCGCGTGTGAGGCCTTGACCATGGATATGCTGTTAGCGCGGGGACAGGAAATTGAATCACAACTGCGCAGCCAGCAGATGGATCTGAAATCGCTGGAGTTCGTGCGGACCGATTTGTCGCAGCAAGGGTTTTCGCAGGGGCAGGGACAGCAGCAACAGCAGAGTCATGCTTCGGGAAGGGCCGGGAATCTGCTGAATCAAATTCGAGGTGGAGCGCGCAACACGGGGCCGGCAGGGACCACCGCTGCACGGAATGCTGCATCAGAATCAGCGTATGGATTGAGTTTCAGAGCATAATAATTTCAGGTCAGGAGGACCAGCATGGCAACGACATCCGCATCAAACTTCGATCCAACGGTTGCGAAGAACGAATTCCTGCTGTTGTTTTCAACACAATTGCAGCATCAGGATCCGCTTGATCCGGCGAAGCAGGAAGACTTCCTGTCTCAACTGGCGCAGTTTTCTTCGGTGGAAACGCAGCAAAATATGAATTCGCAGCTGACGAATCTGGGCACCAAGCTGGATACTCTGATTGCCGCCACACAGGGCAGCAGCGGTTCCGGGAGCAGCAGCGAACTGTCGACGTTGCAGGCCCTGAGTGCGGGGGCGGGACTGCTTGGGCGCAGCGTCCGCTTTGGATCGGCCTCCTCGGATATCGGTGTCGTGGATCAGGTGAAGCCTGACAACGGGTCGATTCTTGTGCGCATCGGCGATCATTTTGTGCCAATCGCCAACATTATGAGTGTGGAAGAGAAATCGGCGTCCGGATATCTGTGAGCAAAAACAGATTCCCCGCATCGGGGGAACTCATGCAAGTCATCGCGATACTTTTATTGTCTGAAATGGAATCTGAGCAATGTCGAATTCGCTCCTTACCGGAATCTCCGGCCTGCGTGGGCATCAGAAGATGCTGGAAGTCGTCGGGAACAACCTGGCCAACCTGAATACGACGTCATTCAAGTCGTCCCGCGTGCTCTTTTCCGATCTGATGTATGAGCTACAGCGCGGAGCATCTTCTTCGTCTTCTGGCCTGCTCGGCAGTGTCAATGCGGTGCAGATCGGTACGGGCAGTCGATTGTCTCAGGTCGCGAAAGATTTCCAGCAGGGGAATCTTGAGGCCAGCGGTAAGCCGCTCGATCTGGCGATCGACGGCAGCGGATTCTTTGTCACCAAATCAGGTAACAACACCTACTTTACGCGTGCCGGTACCTTCTCACTGGATGAGAATGGCTTCCTGTCCGATCCAGCGACCGGAAATCTGGTGCAGCGATTCGGAACCCTCGGGGAGCCGGATGGAATCAACCCCTCGTTTCAGACCGCAGGGGATACGCGGATGTATATCCCTCTGGGAGCCAGCATTGCAGGAAAGGCGACGCAGTCTATTGCGCTTTCTGGCAATCTGTCGTCCCTGGCGATCGGGCCTGTGTCGCAGAAATTATCGTCGTCGTCCGCCTTCAAAGCTGGTGGAGTTGCCGCGACTCTGACGACCAAACTGACGGATCTGGATGGATACACGGGAAATTATGTGGCTGGCGACAAGATTGAAATCAACGGTCAAAAGAAAGACGGCAATAGTCCGGACGTAACGCAGCTGATAATTGATCCGGCGACAACCACGGTCGGAGACCTGATTTCAACACTAAATGCGGCATTTCCCGAGTCTACTGTGCAACTTGCGGCGGATGGAAAAATCGTGGCGACTGATAACACGCCTGGACCATCCATGACAAACATTATTCTCCGGGACAATTTGGGGAACTCAGGTAGTTTTACCTATGACACGCACAAGTTCATCAAGCAGGATATCGGAAAAGACGGTGATAAAGTCCTGCGAACGGCAGAGTTATTTGATGCGAGCGGGGCTGCTCATTCAATCAGCCTTGAGTTCACCAAACAGTCGGACGGTTCATGGAGCATGAATACGACCATTGCGGCGGCCGACGGCATTATGGTGGATGGTGCCGTCGATGGGATTACGTTTCTTGATGATGGGACATTCGCACAGACCAGTGGAATTGGACTGGGTGATGCCAACATCGAAGTTCATTTCACCGGTCAGTCATCAGCGCAGACGATTGAACTTTCGTTTGGAGAACCCGGGACAATTTCCGGGTTGGGACAACTGGGGTCCGCGTCGGCTCTGGAAGTCAGTCAGGATGGTTTTGCT
>JAGQQS010000944.1 GCA_020426105.1 Planctomycetaceae bacterium | reverse complement strand
GGGATTGCCGGAGACGCCGTGCTGGTGGACCATGTGCATCCGACGTTTCGAAGCCACGAAGATCTGGCCATGGCGATTGCCGAATGGATGATTGCTTCGGGGCTGGCTTCCGAATTGAATCCTGAATGGAAAAATTCGGCAGTCCAGGCATGTCGAAATCGCCTGCAGGCACTGGATGACCTGTACTTCCTCCGCGGACAGCGTGCCCTCCGCAGCCTGCGTCTGTGGGCCGCGGGGCGAGCTCTGGAGCCTCCAGACTTTCCAGACTATGTTGATCCGGAGGAACCATCAGAATCTCACTGAAATCGATCCGAGTTGGCTGCCTTTGACTCGGAAGATCCGCGCTGCCCTCATACACTCAAACGGGCTCATCACCTGAACTTTTCTCTTCGTAAAGTCTGCTCATGATTATCAAACTTGGCCCCTGTCGACTGGAATTGATTCAGGGCGACATTACCCAGCAACACGTGGATGCGATCGTCAATGCTGCCAATTCCTCGTTATCTGGTGGTGGAGGTGTTGATGGCGCAATTCACGCCGCCGGTGGCCCGGTGATTATGCGGGAAACTGAAGAAAAATATCCCGACGGGTGTCCCACAGGCAGTGCCGTATCAACTTCAGGCGGGAATCTGCCCGCAAAATACGTATTCCATGCGGTCGGCCCTATCTGGAAAGGAGGACGCCACGGCGAACCGGAAAAGCTGGCCATGGCCTGCCGTGCATGTCTGCAACTGGCGGTGGAGTACGGCTGTAACAGTGTGGCCTTTCCGGCATTAAGCGCCGGAGCATACGGCTATCCCATCGACCTGGCGGCCGCCAATCTGGTAAAGACGACAATGGACTTCGTCCGCTGGCATCAAAAACCAGCCGTCGTCAAATTTGTACTTTTTGATGCGGGCGCATTTGGGGCCTTCGCCCGCGCTGTTGAGGAGATCGTGCCGCGATGACGGAGCCCACGATTCGGGCATTCACGGCCTCCGATGGCTACAGGCTCCACTTCCGCCACTGGCGGGCTCGTACCCCGCGCGGCATTGTGCTGGCGATGCACGGCATTCAAAGCCATTCCGGCTGGTACGAAGCGTCGTCACGCGCGATGGCTGAAGCAGGCCTTGAAGTCTATTTTGCCGATCGTCGAGGCTCTGGCCTGAACGGTTTTCAGCGTGGCCATGCGGCGCACGGATTGCGACTGATCAACGATGTGCGGGCACTGCGAGAATTGGCGATACAGGAACAAAACATACCATTGCCGGTAATCAGCCTGGGGATCAGCTGGGGCGGTAAGACGGCAGCAGCGGCCGTCGCCCTGCATCCCACCGAATTTAATGGCCTCGCATTACTGTATCCCGGGCTCGCACCTCGAGTGGGTCCGACCATGTGGCAAAGGCTCAGACTAAAACTGGCACGGAGTTTTGAGATCACAAAAATGGATATCCCGATACCGCTCCGCGCTCCTGAGTTGTTCACAGACGAACCTGTGTGGCAACAATTCATTGCCAACGATCCCTTGGCGTTGCACTCAGTAAGTAGCGGCCTGCTGAACGCCGGGAACGATCTGGACCGGATTCTGGCCACTCGCTCCGGAGCAATTCAATGCCCCGTGCTGCTGATGCTGGCGGGCCGTGATCGAATTATCGACAACCAGCGGACCCAAACGCTCGTGACAACATTTGGCTCCCCGCACGTGACATCAATCTGTTTTCCGAATGCCCGTCATACGCTGGAATTCGAACAGGACCGAGAGTCGATCTTCTCGCAGCTAACCGAATGGCTTGACAGGAAAATAATGGCCTGAAGACGCATGGGGCAACTGGAGTCACCTGGCTTGTCAAACCAGGCACATTCTGCCGGGACTAACCTTTAGAATTCAGCGTGTCACGGAGACTCGGGACAAGACTGGGATTTCGCTGAAAACGAAAACTCAGAATTTTTCATGGCACAGAATTCGGTACAGAACCGGCCTAAAAAATTAGGTCCGTGATCCGTTGCTGCGGGCAAATCGATTGACCGGGAAAGCCGTCACCGGATTGCATAAAACCTTAAGCATTCATAACGACGACGGCACGGTGCTCAAACAAATCGCTGCCGACGGACAGATCACCGGTTATGACATCTTCGGTCGTCAGACACGAGTCATGTCACGCGGGGCAGGCATCGCCGCAGAAATCATCTCGGC
>JAGQQS010000943.1 GCA_020426105.1 Planctomycetaceae bacterium | reverse complement strand
AAAGGCTGCAGTTCATCATCCGCAATGCTCATCGTCACCGGAGCAATGACAGTATTGATCGGATAGTTTGTCGGATCGGCACTGGCCGTGATCGAGTGAGTAATGAAGCCCGAGTGAATTCCTTCCTGCACAGTATCATCCAGCCCGCGGACATGTACCGTATGAATCGAAGTATCGTTGGCTGAGACCACGACGCTGGAAAAGAAACTCGTCCCGTCGAGACTCACTTCCGTCTGCGTTCCTCCATTCACGGTAATACTGACGACGCCCGCTGGTGCTGTATTCAAAGCTAAAGTGTAGGTATCAATACCCGATCCGCCCACGACCCCGTCTTCGCTGACCGATGTACTTCCGCCTGATTCCACAACCGTCACGCCTGGCGCACCGGCATTGGCAATGATCGTGAAATTCACGTTTGAAATATCAAAAAAAACATTGCCGATGCTGCGGACACGCACACGCGCTTCTGTTGTGTCAATATTCGGAGCATTCAAAGTGTAAGAACCGTCATTCGCGGTAGACGCTGCGAGTACGAACGGATAGGTCAGCCCTCCATCCAGCGAAAGATCGATCGCAACACTTGCGGTATTGATTCCGTTAGCGGTTGTGCCTGCAACGTCCCAGGTGATCGTTTGAGCCGCACCGCCTGTCCAGCTTGTCGCCGTGTTCGGTGCCGTGACAGCGAATGGAGTTCCGGTATTAACAACAGTCAGCAGCACATCATCGGAATTCACTCCATTGTTTCCATCGCGTACTGTTGTTCGAAAATTCAGACTGCGACTGGTTGTCGGCAGGAGTTCTCCAATCGCGGCCGTGTTGACGTTGTTTGCCAGATCACTGAGCCGCGGAAATACACGACCTGGATCAGCAGAAGGCCCAAAGGATCGAAACAGAGGACTGCTGCCGTTGTCGGTCAATGGAAGACTCATGGCGGGCCCAAGGTCGAGTTCCTCCCATGTATATGTCAACGTATCGCCGAGGTCTGCGTCACTGCCAATGGCAGTCAGTTCAAACGGTGTTCCGGCAGGAATCGTATAGTCCGAGCCGCCGGAAACGGTCGGTATATTGTTGCCCGTTGGCGTGGTTGAGTTGGGCGTGCCCGGACCTGCGATGTACGTCTGAACCTGCTCAAAACTTGCCGAATGAAGGTAGTTGTCCGGGGAGTTCTGCAGGTTGTCGTTGCCGAAACCATCGTCAGCAATGCCGGCATAGCTCATCAGAGTCGAGCCACTGGCTGGCTCATAGGCGTTTGTGCCACTCCGTTGTCCGACCGTCGAACCGAACGCATCCGCATTAAATGTGTGGTCAGCACCGAACTGATGAGCGAATTCATGGGCCACAAGATTGACCCAGCCTGGACCCTGCGGATTTGAAGAAACTGAAGCTCCTCTGCCTTTGTTTGTCGCGCTATTGACGACACCCAGACCGCCCAAACCCGATCCGCCACTGGCGGTCGTCCCGAAAACGTGGCCAATATCATAGGCGCTGCTCCCCAGAATCCCGTTAAGAATCCCGGTGTTCGCACCGAGCATCTGCGTCGTATTTCCGTTGGTGTATCCGTCTGTTAAGGTGTCCGTAAAGATCGTGTTGATACTGGACACAAGATCGAAGTGTATCGAGAGTTCTGGTTCGAAAATCGCGTTGACTTCGTTGACGAACGTCTGAATCGCCGCCAGAGCCTGAGTCTGTCCGCCAAAGAATGACGTGTACTCCGCCGTTGCAGCGATCGCCAGGCGGTAGTTCTGCAGCTGATCTCCGACACCTATGTTATTCCCAATCACAGCGGACAACATCAGCCGGGCTTCAGTCGATTCAACCGTTGGACTTAAATCTCCCCCACCACATTGCCAGGTCCTCAGCCTGCACCTGGCAGACCGACGTGAGCGATCAGAATGTCGTAACCTGAAGAGATTATCCAGGGACAAAAGAAGTCCGCTGCCAACGAATGACAAACGCCGCATGGGTCTCTCCCTGTCAGAATTGCAAGATAAAACGTAGAAAAATGTCGATGGGTGTCGTACTGCGAAATTGATCGAAATAATGGTTTTCCGCTGAGGAAATCGCAGCAGCACCTGTTCCGGTCGATTAAGGACTGCCAATTAGCAACTTACCTAATCCACCCAGACATTTAGTGTAATTTCACTGTACAAGGAGGGAATCCCAACACAAGGTTGGTGAGGTGTCAATTGTTAGTACCCAAAAAACTGCCTTTCCGATCGAAATCCGGTGCCGCTTTGGTGTTAAGTCCGGCAGGCAAAACATCCCCCGGCGTACAATCTGGAAAGTGCCTCTCCCCGATGCGACGATCTGTTTCACAATCAATCTGGTTGGTCGATGACGGGCCGACTGTTAAGGCGTTCGAGGGCAGATGAACTGGCCGACTTAGTCGTCCATGCGCGGAATCTGAGCACGACAGTATTTGCTGCGGCAGACTCAGTCCTGCTGCGGATGATATGTGAGCAGAAACTACGGTCGCGTAGCGTATCAGTAAAGCAACCACTATCATCGCACAAGTCCGGTTAAAACGGTGCTGCGTATTTTCAGACTCTTTTTTAGAAGCACAAACGGTCCGCTATGTTCGCACGAGGCTATCGCTCCCGTTTTGCCGGCCTTACGAGGCTGCTTAGCGTCGCCGTCGTCGTTTTCTGGATCGCTGGTCAGATTCTGCGAGATCAAAATTGGTGGACGGGGCTTATGTTTTATATCCCGACGCCTGCACTGGTCGCATGGCTGCTACTGCTCCTCGGTTGTTCGGGAACAGGGCGACGCGTTTACGCGGGATTAATTGTTCTCCCTCTCCTGAGCCTGCTTGTCCTTGAGAATCGGTGGTTGCATCGCGTTTCCCCCGACATGGAATTGGTCTCATCAGCTGCGCCGCACGCTACAGATACCTCTCAGAGAGCAACTGAAAGTGCACCACAACGGCTTGTGCACTGGAATCTTGCAAGGGGCGCGAAGGGCTGGCTAAAACAGTGGCAACACATAATGAGTCTGCAGCCTGATATTATCGTGTTGTCTGAGATTCCTGAGCCGTTTGATCCTGCATGGCTGAATGGATTTGACGTGCTGACTGTCGATGAGATGGCGGTTGCCTGTCATGGTCGCATGATGCGCAGCGGTCCGCTGGTAAAAGGCGGGGCGCTTAAGGCATATCACGTGACCTGCAAACTGGCCACAGGCTCGCTCGAGTTGATGATCGCCGATATGTCTTCGAATCTGTCGCTGCCTCGCAATCGTTACCTCCAGCCATTTGTGTCGCTGCTGACAGAACGCAACATCGATGTGTCAGTAGGTGACTTTAATGCGCCGCGCCGATCCCTCGCGTTCTGCCATTTACCGGATGGTTATCAGCATGCCTATGATGTGGCTGGCGCCGGATGGTCTTATACCTGGCCTGTGCCAATTCCGTTTCTGGCGATTGATCAGTGCATCACAGGACCTCGGGTCAAGCCCCTCCGATATACTCTGGACACCACACTGCTCAGCGATCACCGACTGCAGCTGCTGGAATTCACAATGCCGCCATCCGGGAATTCACTTCAGGTCGATTATGACGAATAGCGGGCTGCAGCACTGATCGGAGAAAAATCGATTGTCAAAAGACCAAGTTCAGCTTTTTGATTCGCAACTTCCCCGATTTTCAGCTACGTTTTCCGGGTCGCCTTGACTTGTATAACGTCATGTTGCGGCACTGTTCCTGAACAGGATTTCTTGTAGATCCTCAGAAATCCAGCATCGTTTTGTAAACAGCTCAGATGTCTGAAGCCCCAAAATATGGTTGGGAATGCGGTTTCTGCTCCGAAAGACTGAAGCAACAGTCTCTTGTGGGCTTGCATCGGTTAATGTGGTTCTTGCCGATTCGTATATTTCGTTGCCCGCACTGTTTCCAGTTATTTCGAAAACCCGTCGCCGTGGTTTCGATGGTTCCACTTATCGGGACAATCTTCTGCGAAAAACGAGGGGGCACTGCCGCGGTCTCTGGTATTATTTCTGTAGTTGCACGTAAACGCAGACGCAAAACCTGTGAGCAGGGTGGCATGCTGGTCCGACTCGCACGCTGCGTTGAAACCATAGAATCAAAGTTGTCCGGTGCGGTGGACGCTGTGTTGCGTACAGTTAGTCTCGTCCTTCTGCGACCTTTCCGACGGCGCTCGAAGAGACTTCAACGTTCCATGCGGGCTCCATCGCCGCGACTCCCAGGGAAAACGATTCGCAGCACAAGAGTCCGGCGAAACAATGGATGAGCGGCCCTGGAATCTGAAAATACGGCGTTTGCTCGCGGCCGGGCTGACAGTCGGAGACGAACAAGACTAAGTGCCTCTAAAAGATCCGTGGCCACCCTGGGTCGGGAGTGATGAAGGTGCAAGGCAGAATAACGAGGCGACACATGTCGTCGAGGAGTAAGGCCGACGGTCGGCCGCTGTCGACGCAACACGCGGGGACGTTTGCGGTGGCGCTTCATGCTGCGTCATACGTCATCGACGCGGAGAGCCTGTCATCGACTGGGAGAGCCTGTCACTTCGTCTTTGCATGCCTGAATCGCAGGCAGCAACATCGCAGCTCAGGCAGGTTTGGTCAGGCGTTCTGCGACAGCAGAGGTTTCTGCCCCCTGGCTTCCATTTGTAGCAAGAGACAACGGGAATTGTCCAGGCTCGGCTGCTTGTCAAGTCCCGATACCCGCAACCTGTAAGGCCAGCTCATAGACAGCACGAAGATCCAGAACTCGATCGCTGGATTCAAACAGCGACGTGATTGCCTTCTTGTGGACCTTCATTTTCAGTCCACCGACACCGACGGCTCCGTATCGTACGATGCCTGCCTCCACCACCGCTTTATCCATCACACTGATGTCTGCAATGCCAGCCGGAGGGACGGCGTTGAGATCGACTGCCAGTTTAACGCCCTGAATTCGCTGCAGCGCACCGGATTCCAGGAAACAAACTCCGGCTGCGCCAGCGGCGATGATCAATGCCGAATCCTGACACAGAGCTTCAAACTCAGATGGCAGCGACGCGTTCGCGGCCGTGACCTGAGCATGCTCCAGTTTGGTGCGAACGTCACGGCAAGCCGCTTCAGCCCGATCGATCGTTCGGGAGACCAGTGTGACCTGAGCATTCTCGAGCGCTAGCAGCTCTGCGGCGCGGATACCTACCGGTCCGGTCGATCCCAGTACGATCGCTCGACAACCTGCAAGTTTCAGATGCCTGCGGGCACTGGCGATGGCCGCCGCCGCTGTCGTGTTACAGCCATTGGAATCCAGCATGATTGACACACGCATGGGGCCGAAAAATGTCTTTGACACTTTTCGGAAAAGCGCCTCTCCCGCAGCTACGTCGCTGCCACCAACGAAGATTGCTGAGTTCTTGAGATCTGCAGGGCCGCGCGTGAAAATCATTCCGTGCACAAGGCCGGTGACATTGTCCGGACTGACAGAACCATACGAAAATAACTGCTCAACCCCCGCATCAATGGCCGCAACCTGATCGAATGTGCTGGGAAGCGGGTCAGTGTCAAATTGGGCAAGGATCGTTTTCAAAGGAATTTCCAGACACAACAGGGCAGGTAAAAACTGGTCGGCGAATGATACACCTTTGAGATTCATTGGCAAGTTGACGAAACGTTCGAAAGCTCGCATCAACAATGCTAAACTGCGCCGATGAATGAACTGCCGGTGATCAGCGTTACGGAACTCGTCACGGCCTTTAAGGAGGTCGTCGAAACAGCTCTGCCTCCATGCAGCGTGGAGGGCGAAGTTTCGAATTGTCGCATGAGTCCGGCCGGACACTGGTACCTGACACTTAAAGACGAAACATCCGAAATCAGCGCTGTGATCTGGCGCAGCGCGGCAGCTCGCATCAAATTTGCTCCCAAAGACGGCATGAAGGTGCTTGCAACAGGTTCACTGCAGGTTTATGTCGCACGCGGCACCTGCCAGTTCGTCATCACGAAACTAATGGCGCAGGGAATAGGCGAGCTGGAGTTGGCATTTCGGCAATTGCGTGACAAACTGGCGGCGGAGGGACTGTTTGATGAATCCCGAAAGCGACCGATTCCCCGAATTCCCAAACGGATCGCACTGGTGACAAGTCCGTCAAGTGCCGCCGTGAGGGACATGATTCAGGTCATCACACGTCGTTGGCCGCCTGCGAAAATTGTGATTATCCCGGTACGTGTTCAGGGAGAAGGTGCTGCCGACGATATCGTCATGGCGCTGCGAAACGTCCACCGGATTGCAGATGTTGATGTGGTGATTGCCGGACGAGGGGGCGGCAGTCTCGAAGATCTTTGGTGCTTCAATGAAGAGAAGGTTGCGCGGGCCATTGCAGCGTGCCGCATTCCTGTCGTCAGTGCAGTCGGCCACGAAATCGATGTTTCAATTGCCGATCTTGTCGCGGATCGTCGAGCACTAACGCCGAGCGAAGCCGGTGAGCTGGTTGTCCCCGCTGTTCAGGATCTGCGGGATTCGCTCGAATATACCGCACAGCGGATACGCCGGGTCCTCCGCGGCGGAGTAGAACGAATGCGACTCCAGCTGGAAGCATTGGAAGCACGATCCGTCCTGCAGCGGCCGATGACATTGGTCGATCAGCGTCGAATGGCCTGCGACGAGCTGGGACAGCGCGCCATAACCGCGATGAGGTTATTCATCGAACGTCGTCAACAAAACGTGGCCCGCACTGCCGCTTCGCTGCACGCGCTTAGTCCGCTGCAGGTATTGTCTCGAGGATTCTCGTTGACGCAGACGGCAGACGGCAGCGTCCTGCGCGATGCCGCTCAGGTCTCCCCCGGCGATCTCCTGGTGACTCGACTGGCCAGCGGCATCGTGAGTTCAACTGTCAGGTAGCCGGAAATCGCCAGCCGTCCGGAATGCGGGCATTCTTGCGGACACACACGATTCCGTCGCGCACAAGGACTTCGCCGAAGTCACATTCCTGCGATGGCGCTTCACTCGCAACGAGCCGCGCGTTACTGCCGATACAGACGTTCTTATCAAGCAAGGCGCCATCGATGTAGGCCCCGTCACCGATGCCCCACGTTGCTGCTGAATCCCCGAACGAATACAAATGATCGTCCGTGGTTGGGTAGAAATCGGCCCCCATCATGACGGTATTCTTGATCGTCACGTTCCTGCCGATGTGCGCCCGCATGCCGATCACAGATTTTTCAATGATGGTGCTGGTCCCGATAAAACAACCATCGGCGATGAGACTGTCACGCACAGTGCACGATGCCATTCGAGTCGAAGGCAGAAAGCGTGGCCGCGTGAAGATCGGTGCTCGGCGGTCCGCAAACAAAAACGGTGGATTCGCATCGGTGAGTGCAAGGTTACAGTCGTAAAACGCTTTGATGGTGCCGATGTCTTCCCAGTATCCGTCGAACAAATGCGTCTGAACATGATGATGCTTGATGGCCATCGGAAAGATGTGGTGACCAAAGTCGTCGTGGCTGGTGGATTCAAGCAGATCGACAAGCAGATCACGGTTCCAGAGATAAATACCCATGCTGGCAAGATACTCTCGACCGCTTGCCTCAATGCCTTTACTTTCAATCCATTCGGCTGGCGTGCGGACCTTGGCCAGTGACGCTTCATCTTTAGGCTTCTCGACAAAGTCGATAACGCGTCCCGTGTCGTCCAACTGCATGATCCCAAAACTTTTGGCCGCCTCAGCCCGAACCGGGACCGTGGAAATTGTCACATCGGCATTTGCATTGATATGGGTCGCCAGCATTTCCTTGAAATTCATCCGGTATAGCTGATCGCCGGACAGAATGAGTACATGCTTGATGCCATATTCCTTGAGGAAGCGAACCTGCTTCCTGACAGCGTCAGCGGTCCCTTGATACCAGTCAGTGCCCTCGAGCGTCTGCTGGGCTGCCAGAATTTCGACGAACCCGTTGTGAAACAGATCGAAGTTGTAAGTCTGTCGGATATGTCGGTGCAGGCTGACGGAATTGAACTGAGTCAGCACGTACATGCGGCTGATGTCACTGTTGATGCAGTTGGAAATCGGTACGTCGATCAGACGATACTTACCCCCGAGCGGTACTGCCGGCTTGGATCGATATTCGGTCAGCGGCAACAGCCGAGTTCCCTTACCGCCGCCAAGAATCAAGCAGACCGCGTGACGCATAGATTCATCCTTGTTTCAGAAGATTTTGATCGATTTAGACGCTGCGCGCCGAAGCTTAGTGAATTCCCGGCCAATCCGAAATGGTACCGTCGCCGCATCTTTGCAACATGACCTGATTTCCGGCAGACTACTTTTTTGATTTCGCTGCAGTTTCAGGTTTGAGTATACTTGGGGGGAAGCTTAAAGGGATTTGGCTTCGATGATCAGAGGCGTTTGGCAGCTTTAGCGTTTCCTGGAAGGGTCCGGGAGCAACCTGTCATCGTGTGGGTTGTACTCACCCCGAAACAACCTCGTTCCGTATGCTGAATGTCACACTTCAACAGGTCCCAATGTGTCCGCATGAATAAAAATCAGCAATTCAATACGCCGTTCGAGGCCAGACGTGCATTTCTGCACACTTCAGCGCTGGGGCTTGGCGGCGTCGCTTTGTCAACACTGCTAAGTTCCGAGTCGACGGCGGCTGAGCGCGCCATGGCGGTGCGGGAATCACACTTTGCGGCTCGGGCCAAAAACGTGATCTACCTGTTCATGGCTGGAGGTCCCAGTCAGCTTGAACTGTTTTCACCAAAGCCCGTCCTGAATCAGTATCACGGGCAGGCTCCGCCCGCCAGCATGACCGCCGGTCGTCGATTTGCGTTCCTTCCTGCCGATGCGAAACTCCTCGGGTCCAACCGCCGGTTTTCGAAGTGGGGTGAATGCGGGATGGATTTGAGCGAACTGCTTCCCCATCATCGGGCCATTGTCGATGATGTGTGCTGGATTCGCAGTGTCGCCACGGACGTGTTTAACCACGGGCCGGCAAAGCTGTTTATGAATTGTGGCTTTCAGGCGCCCGGTCGCCCCAGCCTCGGTTCATGGGTGACCTACGGTCTTGGCAGTGATTCGCAAAGTCTGCCGGGATTCGTTGTGCTGCAGTCCGGGCCTCGCGGACCACGGGCGGGAAATACGCTCTGGTCGAGCGGATTTCTGCCGACAAGTCTTCAGGGTGTTCCGTTTCGCAGCAAAGGGAACCCGATTCTGAATCTTTCCAACCCGCCCGGCATCACACGCGATGCTCAACGCGATTTTACCAACACCGTGGGACAGCTCAATCGCCTGCGACTGGCCGACGTTGGCGACCCGGAAATTGAAACACGGATCAGTGCTTATGAGACTGCGTTCGCCATGCAGATGGCAGCTCCCGAACTGACTCAACTGGAAGCAGAATCAAAATCCACACTTGATCTGTATGGCGCAGCTCCGGGGAAAGCTTCATTTGCGAACAACTGCCTTCTGGCAAGGCGTCTTGTCGAACGTGGGGTCCGTTTCGTGCAACTCTATCATACGGACTGGGATCATCACGGCGGCAAAGGCGCAGACCTTGATGCCACGCTGGACAGTGTCTGTCGCGAAGTCGATCAGCCGTCTGCCGCACTGGTTCTCGATCTCAAAGCGCGAGGGCTCCTCGATGACACGCTCGTGATCTGGGGAGGCGAATTCGGGCGGACTCCGATGGGTGAACCTCGTGAATCAAATGGTCGTGATCACCACATTGATGCGTTCACAATGTGGCTGGCGGGAGGAGGCGTGAAACGCGGCCACATCTATGGTGCGACCGACGAAATGGGATTCGGTCCGGTGGAAAACCGCGTGCACGTGCATGATCTCCACGCGACCATTCTGCATCTG
>JAGQQS010000942.1 GCA_020426105.1 Planctomycetaceae bacterium | reverse complement strand
GTAATGGGGCTGAGTCTCGGTTGTGCCAGATGCCATGATCACAAGTTCGATGCGATATCGATGAAGGACTATTACGGACTGTTCGGCATCTTCGACAGCAGCCGTTATGCGTTTCCCGGGTCGGAGCAGAAGCAGAAATATCGAGCCATGGTGCCTCTGCTGCCTCTAGGCGACGCGATTCCGAAGTGGCGCGAGTTTGATCAGCGGGTCGGAGCACTTGCCGCACATCTGGAACAGCAGAAGCAGGCCGTTCCAACCGCCATTCTGCGATCTCTCAACGACATGGACGGCGATTTTGAAATGCAGGCACCGGCGGCGGGTGGCAGTAACGGAGTGCTGGTTCCCCCATGGCTGTACGAAGGAAAAATTGCTGTCACGAATGCGGCGCAAAGTCCGTTTAAGAACCTGTATGCTCGCGGAAAAGTCGGCGCGAGCCTCGCTGCGGACGCGGGTCCCTATCGAATCGCTCAGTCGATCTATCCGCCACGTTCCAGCAGCGATGGCGACACCCTGTTTGTCAATCTGGATTTTCGACTTGCTGCCGCAGACAATGCCACATCCGTTAGCGGACAAGCGACCGGACACACGTTCTGGGTGGGGTCTTTTCCAGACTCACCTGTCGCGGCAATCCTGATTGCAACCGACGGCGTGTTTCTGCAGCTGGGCGATGCCACTGAACGCATCGGAGACGCGAGACCAGGCGTCTGGCAAAACCTCCAGCTCAGCATCAACCTGCAGACCCGGACGATTTCCGGCAGCGTTGGGACGCCTGAGGCGCTATCATCATTTTCGGACAAGCCACTTTCGGCCGATTGGAAAGGCACGATCGATTTCGCCGTGCTGGAATCGTCCGAGTTCCAAAATCGGCGAGCGGAGCGGCGTCAGCCCCCCGATACAAATCAGATCGCCGAGCCAGCAGCGGCACATTCGTCCGCAGAGAAGTTCCCTGCCATTGAATTCGACAATCTCGGCATTCAGGATTCACCGATCGCACCTGCGTCCACCGTGCTGCTGACTGGTTCCGCTGAGAACGAGCCGGATTTCGTGGCTCTCTCCAAAGAGTTGCAGGAACTTGTTGGAATGGGTGGTGACTTTGAGATCCAGACAAACAATACGCCGCCCGCAAGCCCCTGGAATGCCGGCCCGAACAGCGTTGTGGTTGTCTCGCAGAATTCGCAGAGTCCTTTTGTTAACAACTTTGCGGCAGGTGAACTTGGAATTCACATGCCCAATCGCGGCGAATACGACGGCTTTGGTCTGACACTTCCGAAAGCATGGGTCAGTCCCGAGACAGAAACGTTGTTCACATGTTTCGATTTTCGCTGCACCGATGAAGGTGCCGGAAGCAACGGTTCATGGCGATACTATGTCGGAAGTGGCCCGGGCAATTCTGCGGCGATCGAATTATTTTTTAACGGCCATGAATTCTTTGGCCGCAGCAGCGATGTTCGAGAATCGGTCTGTCAGCTGAATCCCGGCGAATGGTATCAGGTGCAGACGACGCTCAATCTTAAGGATCGCGTCTATACCGCATCGATTACGTCCAATTCAGCGCATCACGAGTTCCGAGGCGATTTTGTATCAGGCTGGAATGGTCGGATCGACTATTCATTCATCGACAGCTACGGCCACATCGGCGGCGTACGGCCGGCGCTGGATGTCGACAACTATGGGATCAGCGAATCCGCATACGCGCTGCCGAACGCGGCCACGGTAACAACAGATACCATTGAATTTGAAACACGGCTTCGCAGGGCTCGCCAAATTAGTGATCAACTTGCGGCGATTCAGCGCACGACACAGAACTCAGTGGCGGAACTCAATTCACTGCTGATTGATGGTCCGTTTCCCATGGCCTACGCCATGGCAGAAGGGACGCCGCACAACGTACGCATGCAACTTCGTGGAGAACCATCGCAACCGGGTGAAGAAGTACCACGTGGACTTATTCACGCACTGGGTGGCCAGGCACTGCCCGAGCACACAGCTGGCAGCGGTCGCCTGGAGTTAGCTCAATGGCTGACACAACCGGATCATCCGTTGACAGCACGGGTGATGGTCAATCGCATCTGGCAGTATCACTTCGGCCGTGGTCTGGTGAAGACGCCGAATGATTTCGGTGTTCGCGGCCTACCGCCGACACATCCGGAGCTGCTCGATCATCTCGCGACAGAGTTTGTGCGCAGTGGCTGGTCAATCAAGGCCCTGCATCGCCTGATCATGCTCAGCGCGACTTATCAACAGGCGTCCGAAACAGACCATTCAGGAATGTCGGCCGCGGCTGTTGACACGTCGGATCTGTATACGCATTTTGGAAGAAGACGTCTGAGTGCCGAAGAGATTCGTGATTCGATCCTCGCGGTAAGCGGCGAACTGGATCCTGAGCCTGCGCAGGGACATCCGTTCCCGTCGCCGATCACATGGGGATTCTCTCAACACGGTCCATTCAGCGCGGTCTATGATCACAATAAACGCAGCGTGTATCTGATGACGCAACGTTTGAAGCGACATCCGTTTCTGGCATTATTCGACGGGCCCGACACGAACGCCTCGACCGCCGATCGCCTTGGAACGACTGTGCCGACTCAGGCACTGTATTTTCTGAACGATCCGTTTGTGCATCACAAAGCGGACGCGTGGGCTTCGCGCCTGGAATCCGGCAGTGCTTCTGAAAGTCAGCAGATTGAGCAGGCATTCCGCCTGGCACTGTGTCGATCAGCGACTTCGGAAGAAGTTCAGGAAGCAACTGTCTTCCTTAAGACCTATCGCGCAGAATTGACCAGCACCGGACTCGACAATGTCCAGCATCGCGCATTGGCGGCGTTTCTCAGAACACTGCTGGGGAGCAATGAGTTTCTGCATGTGGATTGAGGACAGTGTAGTTGGACATCGACATTTTTTCGATTCAGGCATGGAAGGCTGGCACATCTTCTGCTGGTGACGTGACGGGGTGTTGACTTAAGTGAGTTTTGACGTGGGCCAGGCTTCCAGCCTGGCATTCGCTGCAGAATGTCAATGCGTTTTGAAACGCACTGACAAGCTGGAAGCTTATCCC
>JAGQQS010000941.1 GCA_020426105.1 Planctomycetaceae bacterium | reverse complement strand
CTGAAAATGGGTGGATACGGTATCATCAGGATTGCGTTCCCGCTCTGTCCCTACGGTGCACAGTATCTCGCCTATACGATGGTGGCGATCGGAGTGGTCAGTATTATCTATGGCGCTTTCGCCGCGCTCGCGCAGACGGACTTCAAGCGTCTCGTGGCTTACAGTTCGGTCAGTCACATGGGCTACGTCCTGCTGGGTCTTGCCGTCTGGAAAATTAATGATCAGGGCGAGACCATGAATTCAGAATACTGGCAGATGGGTCTGAATGGCGCCATGTTCCAGATGATCGCCCACGGGATTTCTTCCGCTGGCATGTTCTTTATGGTGGGCGTGATTTATGATCGCGTTCATCACCGCGATCTGAATAAGTTCGGCGGTCTGATGGGTAAGATGCCGTTGTACGGCGGTTTGTCGGCAGGATTGTTTTTCGCGGGTCTTGGCCTCCCGGGTCTGTGCGGATTTATCGGTGAAGTCTTTGTCGTGCTCAGTACCTGGAGTTTCAATCCGGCGTTAGCGATTGTCGCCGCGTCCGGAGTGATTCTGACGGCAGGATATATCCTGTGGGCGATGCAGCGAGTTTATCTGGGTGCTGAATACAAAGGTCCGCATCCGGAAGACCTGACACAGATGAACATGCGCGAAACAGCGATCGCGGGCTCATTGCTGACATTGGCCATCATCTTCGGTGTCGTTCCTGCGATTCTGTTCAACATGATGACTCCCTCGATCAGCAATATGGCAAAATCTGTGGAATCCGGATATCAGAATTCAGCCCCGAAAGTGAGTGAGCAGGCTCTGCAGGCTCAACGCTGAAGCTGATGCCGTGTTCTTTGTTTGAGTCTACCCTGTTCTCTTGGCGGTAAGTGTCACAATGCTGTTTCCTCAGCTTCTCGATAAACTGATTACTGAAACAACGTCACTGTCGTTGCCGGGCTTCAGCGTCGAGTTGTGCCTGAGCGTGACGATTGTGGCGATGCTGCTGATGCGGCTGCTGAATCTGGATCGGGTGATTCCTGCTTCTGTTACGGCGGTGATCGGTGCGTTTGCAGCGTTGATATTTACATGGCTGCAGTTTCGTCAGATCAGTATGCCGGATGCCATTGTCTCGCAGAAGATTTTTACGGGACTGTTGATCCACGATACGTTCACGGTCTATTTCCGTGCGTTTTTGTCGCTGTTTTTGTTGCTGACAATTGCGTTGACTTCTCTGACCGGTATTCCGGACAACGAAGATGGCCCGGATTTTTATTCACTCCTGTTTGGTGCCACCATCGGCCTGATGATCATGGCCAGCGCCAACAGCCTGCTGATGTTGTTCGTTGGCGTTGAAATGGCAAGTGTTCCCAGCTATGCCATGGTCGGATTCCTGAAGGGTCGTAAGCCCAGCAGCGAAGCCGCTCTTAAGTTTGTCATTTACGGGGCCGGTGCGGCTGGTGTGATGCTGTATGGGATCAGCCTGATTGCGGGCGTGCTTGGCACGGCAGACATGTCACTCCTCGCAGAACGCCTGGGTGAGGCCGCTGCAGGCGGATCGGGTGGTCTTGGAGATCCGGAGCTCCGAGCCGTTTCGCTGGGGATCCTGCTGGTGATGGTCGGGCTGGCGTTCAAGTTGTCACTCGTACCGTTTCACTTCTGGTGTCCCGATGCTTTTGAAGGTGCGTCCGCCGAAGTGGCCGGCTTCCTGTCAGTTGCCTCAAAAGCGGGAGCGTTCGGTTTGCTTGTACGGTTCGTTCTGGCGCTTTCGGGAGCCCCGGGAACGCAATCCTTAATGATCGCGTTTGGTGTGGGTATTGGGTTCATTGCGTGCGTGACGACCACGTTTGGCAACCTTGCCGCCTATTCGCAGAAGAACCTGAAGCGTCTTCTGGCGTACTCCACCATTGCTCATGCGGGCTACATGGTGATGGCTGTTTCGGCGTTTCTGGTATTGTCGAATAGTGCTGATCCCGCAAAGTTTCAGAACGACATCAATGGATCACTGGAAGGCCTGCTCTACTACCTGTTCGTCTACATGTTTATGAATCTTGGGGCGTTTGCTGTCGTCGCGATTGCTCGTAACCATACATTCAGTGAAGAAGTTGATAGTTTCAAAGGTCTCATCGGTCAGTCGCCGACACTGTGTGTAGTGATGCTGATTTGCATGTTCAGCCTCGTTGGGATGCCACCGTTTGGCGGGTTTATCGGTAAGCTGATGATATTTGCTTCGGCGTTCAAGGCGGGCGAAGTGCATTGGTTTATGTACGTCGTTGTTGCATTTGGGGCATTGAACACAGTTTTCAGCCTGGTTTATTACATCCGGGTCCTGAAAACGATGTTTATGGATGCGCGTCCCGACGATGCTCGACCTGTACCTGTGCATCTTGGCTCGCTTGAGTCTATTTACGTGACTGCACTGGCGGCATTTGTGATCTTACTGGGAGTGTTGCCGCAGTTCCTGAGTTCCACCGCTGGCAGGGCCGCTCAGTCACTGGCAAAGTTCTGGTAAGTCTCTGTCAAAACGCCGGGTAGTGAAGCGAAGCGGATCGCGTCCTCGCTGGTGAATCGACAGGCCGAGTGACGAGAATTTGGTGTGTGTTGCACTGGCGCTGCACACACCCAACTAGTTGAAGTCTTGATGCAAAAACGGGGTTGAAATGGCGAGCCAGGACAACGAGATCCTTCTCAACGGCGTACTGATTCAGATGGCACGGAGCTTTCTGCAATACGTCTCAGAATGTTCGCTCTGGGTGTCTGCGGATGCAGCTTCAGATGAAGCACAGATCATCGCGCTCGCCGCCCGTCAGCGGCAGGATGTGGCTGAAATCGCTGCACTGCTGGACGCTCGGGAATTCCATATCGATTTTGGATCATTCCCGACTGAATATACCGATCAGCAGTTTCTGTCGCTCTGCTCCTGCATGAGCAATTTGAAACGCAGCCACGAAATGGTGTGCAATCGAATCGCTAGTGTGGTTGTGTCCCTGCGGGCAGCCGGTGATTCAGAGGCCGCTGAATTGCTGACGACAATTGAAATGCACGAGCGCGACATTCTGCGTGCGATGAGCGACATTGAGAGTGACCTGAACAAGCATTCCGCCGCAACAG
>JAGQQS010000059.1 GCA_020426105.1 Planctomycetaceae bacterium | reverse complement strand
TTCATCGCGACATCAAACCGTCCAACCTGATGCTGGCGAAACCGTCACCCGGTCAGTCGCCGCTCGTCAAGATTCTGGACCTTGGACTGGCCAAAGCGCTGGATGTTCTTCCGAATGAGTGTGCCGCGTCAGGAGATGATCTCACCACGACCGGTCAGGTCATGGGAACCCTGGACTACATGGCCCCTGAACAGGGAAGCGAAGCTCACCGAGTCGATATTCGCACGGACATTTATTCGCTCGGCGCGACCTTCTACAAGTTGCTCACCGGAGAAGCCCCTTTCGCGGCTCACTCCAAACTTCCGCCTCTCCAGCGTCTGATGGCGATTGCAACATCAGAACCGCCTCCGATTCAGGATAAGCGGCCGGAGGTTCCCGACAGCCTGGCCGCCATCATTCACCGTATGCTGGCGAAAGACCCGGATCAGCGGTTCGGAACGCCAATCGAGGTGATCGAGGCGCTCCTGCCGTTCTGCGAGCGAGAAAATCTGCGGTCACTGCAAACAGAGCAGCGCGTATCAGACAAACTCAGGAGTGCGACTGGTCATCGGATTGGGATGAGTGCAGGAAACACGTGGTTCCCTCGCTCGAAGGCGATATCGGCATTGGGCGGATTGGCTGCAATTTTGATACTCGGCATCGTTCTGACCATTTCCACGAGGCATGGGACCGTAACAGTCGAGTCGCCTGACGAACAACTCCCTGATGATCTGAGCGTAGCCGTTTCAGACGGCGGCCGCGAAGTCGCCCTCCTGCAGGCGGACAACGACTGGACGCTTAAACTTGTCAACGGGAACTACAAACTATCTCTTCGCGGAGGGGAGGATCAGTTTGTGCTGAGTGATTCCTCCGTAACTGTCTCACGGCTGGGGCGTTCCCTCATCATCGTAAAACGCCTTCCGGTCGCTTCTGCCGAACCGAATGCCGCAACCAACGCTGCGGGGGAGCTCGACGACGTCGATCAGACAGTGCTCGTCTTCGACGGCGTCGACGACTACCTCGAACTCCCACCACTGCAACTCGATGTCACGCAACCCTTCACCATCGAGGCCATCTTGCGAGCAGCCGGAAAGAGCGACGGTCCGGACTCCACCACCGACGCGCAGTTCGCCGAACCGTTGTTCTCGCTGAACGGTCCTGCTGCAACCAGCGGCCCGCGCCTGAATCTGCAGTTCGACCGTCGCCACCGCGGCTGGCGAGCGTCGCGCGCGGAATCAGGAGATCAGGTTGGTCAGCACGTAATTGCGGAGGGCGCTGGTCGCGGCTTCCACCATGTCGCCCTCACCTTCGACGGGACAAACCTGCAATTGTATCGATATGGAAAACCGATCGGCTCTCCCACGACGGCAACTCTCGCGCCGAGCCGAACCGACTCCACAGCGGCCCTGCTGTACCTCCCGACCATCGGCTGCGCAGACGATGTGATGGGCGGCCAGCGCCAATTCTTCGCCGGAGAGATCAGCGAGTTCCGGATTTCCACGCGGGCTCGGACGCCCGACGAGTTTCACCAGCCCCGGCTCGGCTGTGATGCCGACACGTTGGTGCTGTACCACTACGACGAGCAGGACGGCGTGGTCGTTCACGATCTAAGCGGAAATTACCACGAGGCTGTCATCCACGGGGCGGCCTGGTCTGTCGTTCCGGGCAGTGCCCCCAGTCCCCGTCCCACACAACTCGTCGGACTGAGTTTTGATGGGGTCGATGATTACATTGAGGTTCCCATTCTTCCCAGTCCGACAGAGAAGACGTTCACGGTCGAGGCCATCATCGAGTTGCCCGCCGCCGCTGGTCCCCAAGAATTCGGCTGTATCGCGCGCTCCAATGGAGTCAGCCTGAAGCTCAATGAACAGCGACAGGCCGTGGTCGCTGCACCTTATGAGGCGGGTGTCAGCCCCCGCGTCCTGGCCAGGTCGGCCACAATTGTCCCCGCTGGAATTCCGTGTCACATCGCGGGCGTCATCGACGATTCCCATGTCTATGTGTATATCAACGGGCGGCTGGTCTCCCACACCAAATATGGAGATGCCGTGGTCATCAGCGAGAGCACGAATTTCCGTATCGGGTCCCTTGTTCGTGGTGATCCCTCAGTACAACCATTCCATGGCCGCATGTATGGAGTTCGGATTTCCCATGCCGCCAGGTACAAGATGGAATTCACTCCGCCATCGTTTTTCGAGCCGGACGACGACACGGTCTTGCTCTACAACTTCGACGAGGGAGCGGGAGAGACCGTCACCGACCTCTCCTCGAATCACTTCGACGGGAAGCTCAAAGGCTCAACCTGGTTTGAGGAAGGCTACGCTCCTAACACGATCGGCGACTTCGACGGCGTTTCGTCCCACGTTGTGATTCCGGACATCGAGTTCTCGCCGGATCAAACCTACACGATGGAAGCCTGGGTTCGGCCTGACGACGACCGTAAGAGCCCTGTCTGGTCCTTTGCTGGCAGGAACTTCTCGCGGGGTCTCTTCTCTCCAAAGACAGGAGGGTTCTATGCATGGGGAGAATCCGACATGCAGATCGCTGTTGGAGTTATCCAGCCGAGACGTTGGCAACATGTCTGCGCCACTTGGGGACCGGGACTTAGTCGCGTGGCTGTCAACGGACGGTCGCGAACCATGCCGAAGATGGAGCAACTGCGTATAGACGCAGTGCGCGTGGCTGGTTCTTTTCTCGGTGGCGATATGAACTCAAGAGACGAGACGGTCCTTGACCTGCTCAAGGGCCAACTCGACGACGTTCGATTGAGCCTGGGAGAGCGGTACGGGGAGCGATTCGATCCCCCGGGAATCATTGTCGCGGACGCCGCCACTCTGTTCCTGTATGACTTTGAGAACGTCACCGGCGATCTACTCGTCGATCGCTCCGGCAATTCACGGCATGGCCGCCTCGTCAATGTGGTAACAAAAGCTGCATCGCGCGGCGCGATGCGGCCTGCCCCCACGCCCCGCTGGCCACAACTCAAGACGTTTCCAACTTCGGGCATCACGATTTCCGGTCGCACTCACGCGGCTACCATTGAAGAATTGGTCGTCGATGCAAGGCAGCACCCGATTACGATCGAGTGCTTTATTCGCACGTACACGACCACCGGGTCCTTTCGTTTACTTAGCGCGGGCCCACATCATATGGTGCTCAATACAGCTGCTGGGCGTTGGTCAGGATCGCTGTTCGGTGTGCCGGATGACGAGCCAATGGCATCGGTTGCTGACTGCACATCCGCGTATCTAGTCACGCCGCATAAATGGGGCCACTTGGCGAGCGTCTGGCATCAAGATCGCCTGGACTGCTACATGAACGGCGTACGCGTCTCGCACCGAGATTTCCACCTGATCGAGTCAGAAAAGGGAACGAGTTGCTCGATTGGGATGACACCAAACGGGATTGTGGCCCCTTTGTTCGCTGATCTCAGCGAGATTCGCATCTCAAACGTCGCCCGCTACAGCGAGAACTTCGTTCCGGCCCTGCGGCACGAGCCGGACGAGAACACGCTGCTGCTGCTCCATTGCGACACGCTCGAGGGAGACGTCCTCATCGACTCCTCCCCGGCCAGCCGCCGCGTCCGCATCCCCGGCATCCAGATGATGAAATCGGTCGAGAAAGACGCTAACGAATAGAAGCAACGCGGTCGGAGGTATTCTGGCCCGTCCATAGTGAAGAAGTTTGCTCGAACGCCATACAGAACGCCACGCACATCCGCCAGATGATTTGACGGGCTCTATTCTCGCGACGGCATGATTCCCAACCAAAACCGGCGCAACTTTGTTGGTGATTGTTCTCCTGTCAACAGGAAGCGGAGTTTTTCATGCCGGCACCGACTGTTCAACACAACCGCGTGGCGCAGTTGCGTTGCAGTCTGTAGTACCGGAGAGCCGTGGCACCCGGCGCCGGATTCCTCAGGCCCATTTCCATGTCGTGATTCGAGAGCTGTGTCATGAATAAAAGCATTGTATCCTCCGGGGTTGTCAAATCCGGTATATCTCAAAGTTCCGGCCGGGAGAAGCGGCTCCGATTCAATGGTTCCGGAATGGCAGCATGGATTGCCCTCGCACTGCTGGGGATCTGCGGAGATCTTCGAGCGGCAGAAAACGTAAACGCGAAACAGGTCCTGGACGAGCTTGACTGGCAGACTCTGGCAGTGCCACTGCCGACTCGTTGGAATACAAATCTGACACTCCCACAGAGCGTCGTTAAAGAACTGCATGAGCTGGCCGAAAACCAGCAGGATGCTCGAGCCTGCAACGCACTCGGGATTCTTTACGCCAACGGCGAAGGTGTCGCACAGGACCAGCAGAAGGCACTGGGATATTTTCGCCGGGCTTCGACATTGTCTGAAAATCCGGCATACGACTTCAACATTCTTGTGCTGGAAGGTGACAGGCTGGCTCTGCTGGACCGAGCCGCCCGGCTTGCCACTGAGAAATATCCTCCGGCCTGCTATCTGCAGGCTCGTATGGGGATGCGGGAATGGAGTGCAATTTCAGGAAAACTCTCGACCTCTCAGCAGGCAACGTTCGGCGAGCGATTGACAGGTCTGCTGGAACAAAGCGGTGACCTTGTTCCGGCGAAACTGGAACTGGCCGAAGTCTATCGGACAGGTGCGTTTGGAGTCGTCTCTGATCTGCAGAAAACAGAAACGATCCTCAGAGCACTCATTGATCGTCAAATCCCGGTGGCTGAGCTGCGTCTGGCGAAACTTCTGGTGACAACTGGTCGCAGTGAAGAGTGCTACCCGCTGATTCTCAGTGCAGCCGAAAAGGGTGAGCCGGAGGCGCTGTTTTGTGCAGCGAAGATGTACATGCAGGGCGACCACGTTGAAGTCGACAAACCTCGATCGTTTCGGTGCATTCGACAGGCGGCAGAGGCCGGTCAACCACAGGCCATGTTTCTGCATTCAACCAATCTGTATGCCGGACTTGACGGTAACCCACCCGACAGATCAACGGCTCTGATCTGGCTGAAGAAGGCAGCCGCGCACCCCAAACCCGCCCCTGCAGCACTGTATCATCTCGGAATGACATACATCCAGGGTGATGACGGTCTGAATCGCGACCTGACGAAGGGACAGCAACTGGTTCGCAGAGCTGCAAGTCTTGGCGACGTCGAAGCACAGAAACGCGTTGGCGAATGGGCGAGAGAAGAGCTTGAAGAGAGGCAAATGATGAAACAGATCTTCAAAGATGCGGGGTACGAAGTGCCGTCTGATGCGCTTCTCGACTCGGCACTCAACACGTCCGGAAGTGATCCCTATCCCGCCCAACTGTCACCGGAACAGGCCCGCAGGGCGGGCGAGCGTGCCGAGCAGGATTTCCACCGGATGATCGACCGCGAACGGGCACGATCCGAGTATCAAGCCGAACGAGGACTGGAATAGTGCGGGACGATGTCGGCCACAATCTTCACAACGATGCCATCGCTCAGGAATTCCGGCGCAACTCTAACGACATCGATTCTCCTGTGTTCAGCGGGGTGCGGACTCCGGGCAGGAGGCCCTGAATCATTGTCTGCATGTGAGTGCGTTCATTACCGGGACACCGCATCGCCTGAACCCAGGGAATCCGTTGAGTTTCTTCTTATCGAAGGGGATACAGAATGCTGAATTGCTTTTCACTGACCGCGCTCGGGACATTCAGTGTGTATTCGGTCCTCGTTCTGCTGATGGGATCCTGCGCTGCAGCAAATCCGGCGGCCGCGAGGATCGTTCCGGGAATGAGAATGATGGTTGTTCGAGAGAATGCAGAAATCCAAAAGCAGGATGGCACAACTCAGAAAATCCGTATTGGCGATGTCTTTCGAATTCGCATGGAAACGCGACCTGATGGGCGGGTGCTTGTCGATGGGGACGTGTACGGCGAAGGGCATGTTTCTCTGGAAGATCTGTCACCGATTTCCTCGGCCGGACCGCAGATTAAAATGCTTCTGGAAGCCTCTCCTGGTGACGCCGATCTGACCTTTGCCTTCGCCAAACTGAACTACTATGACGACCTGACGGCGGCGATTCCCCTGCTTCGAGCGTCCGTGACATCATTGCCACGTGCATCGGCGCCTCGACTGTATCTTGCTGCGGCTCTCCATCGAACAGGAAGTCCCCTTGGGGATGTCATGTCTTTGATCAGGGAAGCCAGAGAGACGTCACCGGATGACCCTTGGACATTGTCCATGATCGCCTATTTCTGCCGTTCGTTTCCAAAGATCGGTGCCGCAGTTTCTGTGAATGAGACGATCAGAGACCTGCGTGCTGCAATTGGGTCGGCACCAGCGTATCGCTTTCCCCGATCGGAACTTGTCTATCTCTACATGTTCCCGAGACAGGGGCTTATGGCAGACGATTCATTAGCCAGGATGCTCATTGATGAAGGCCTGGCAGTCGATCCACGAAACGACTTGCTGCATAATCTGAAGGGCGTGCTGCTTTTGCGAAGAGGAAACCAGAGCTTCGCTGGGGGCGACAGGCAAAGTGCCCTTGCCGCATACTCGCTTGCCGAAGCTGAATTCCGAACGGCACTTCAGCTCAATAATTTTGACAGCACCTACATGTCGAACCTTGCCACAACGCAGTGGAACAAAGCCGACTTGCAGATCGGATCAGAGGAGGATGTTGTCGTCCAACGCCTGGATGCAATGCACCGAGTGAATCATGCGCTGTTTCGTAACTGGCGGCACTCGCACTCAATCACAGAGATCAATCGATGGCTTGGGTCGGCATCGCCCACACGCAAGTCTGCCTTCGCCTTCTATGTTCGAAAAAACCTGGCGGAGGCATCCGAAGCCAGTCGGCTGGAAGCAGAATTGCTCTCAATTCTTTTTAAGCTGGATCCGACCAATCTGGCGGATGGGATGCAGGCGATTTCTCACCTGGACGTCGAGATGAAAGATGCCGACAGCGACCGCGAGTTGCGAATGATGGCGAACTCGCTCAGCGGCAAACTGTCACTGACCGGAGTTCGTGAAAGAAGCTGGCCCGACGCATCCGGACCAGCGTGTAGTGCACTGGATATCCTTGTACGCGAATATCCCAGTGCAGCGATTTGGGCGTTGGTATCCGGTGCAAATCCAAACGTGTCCAATCCTGACGGATCAAAGCCGGTTCATTCGTTGGTTCAGAAACGGAATCCGGAAATTGATTTGCTGGACATGCTTCTTGCCTTTGGAGCTGATTCGGAAGTACCAGACGCTGCCGGCCGTAGCCCACTGGCCCTCAGCCTCGAATCCGGGAACTTTCTGGCAGCAAGGCTGCTGCGCACATTTGACGCAAAATGGGGAGAGAAGGACTCCGCCGTCTCCCCATTGTCTGTGGCCCGGAAATGTGCTGCAGGCACCCACCACGTGTCCGATGGGAAGGACGCTGATAACTGGCTGAATCAGAAATGTGTTGATGACATGAACGAACGAATTCGAGTCCTGGTGGAATGGTATTCGTCGTTCCGTGAACTAAAGGCCCCTTCTCTGGACATCAGGCCACAACCTTTTCGGGACAGCGGACCTGTTTACAGAGAAGGAATTCACCCACACGACTGGGCGAGACAACAGAACGCTGCGTTCAATCGATGGTTCAATGATCAGGAATACTGGAAGAAGACAGAGACCGAGCTTCAAGCCATGGTCAATCAGATCAAAATTGACAAGAGTGCACTCTACCGATCACACAGCGAGATCCTGGGTAGCCTTGCGATCCGACTCCTGCCCGCGGCAAACGCTGACGCGATGATTCATCGACTTAATGATGTCGACCATGAGTTGCTGCAGTGAGCCCATTGGTCCCGCGGGGCGCAGCCAGGTTTGCTCAGACACAGAGTGAAGCCGATCGGCCAAAACTGACTGACGAGAACTGTCAGCGGTAACGCTTGGGGATTGCCGCAGTTTTTCTCATAAACACCGGCGCAACTTTTCCGGCGCCGAATCTCTTATCGGCATCAGTCTATCATCGATTGTGCAGAACGACCGTGTGGCGCGGCTGCGTTCCTGTCTATGGCATCGGAAACAATTTCGTCCGTGCCGACTTTCACAATTCAGTACATGTTTTGACGTGGAGATTGGTGTTATGAAAAAGCCCCTCTTGTGTTGCTGGTTACCGGCAGAACCCCGTCGGCCATCCGGAATGTTTCGACAGGCCGAGTTGCAGAATGTCCTGCGGCTTATCGGCAGAGCGCTGACAGCCGTTTGGATGTCCGCTGTGATGATCAGCGCTGCTCAGGCCGGTACAGACGTCGAACAGTCCGACACGAAAGATCATGCAGAATCGGTGCTGGAAATCGCCGCGTCTCGGGCTCGGGCGTTTTCGGATCGAGTTGGCCTTCAGCAAGCCGATGTCAACAGGACTTTCACCAGGCTGCGGGCGAACGAACTGCTTCTGGCCGATAAATCCCGAGACCGGCAGGTTCGTTCCCGCTTTGGCGGTTTTGGGTTCGGATTGCGTGCGCAGGCGGAAGATGCCGGTGACATCGCCGGACTGTCGTACCTCCACGCTGAGGTGGCTTCGCTGAAGGAACAGTTCGATCAGGCTCAGGAACGGTTTATTGCGGTGCTGCAGGAAGAAGCATGGAAGCAGTTGACCGACCGGGAACGAGAGCAGATTCGGAAACACAAGCTGGTTCCGGACACGCTCGAAAACAAGGATCTCAGCCAGTGGCCAGCGCGCCAGGTGCGCGAGGATCGTGAGGAGGATTTCACGGACGCATGGCACGAACAGGCACTTGACGGCACCGATGTTCGCCTTTCATTCCCCAACGTTCCGGAAAAAACAGTCGAGAGCGATCGCGTCGTCTATCAGTCCTCTCGAGGCAGCACAAAGTTCCGCTGCACACGTTACACAATCTCGGGCATCGATCCCGGCGTTCCGGACAAACAGGTTCTGACAGCCCAGGCCGAGGGAACCGTGGATCGAGATCGGGAACAGGGAAACCCATCGGCACGGATTGCCGTCCACCAAAACGGTCAATTGTTCCACGACATCTACCAGTTCTTTCGGACCGGGCACGCACAGCGAATGAATGTCGTCCGTCTGGCGATTGTGAATTCCGAAGTGACGGCCATTGAGGTCATCAATGCTGATGCCAATGACACGGCCGAGGTCGAGCGATTCTTCCGTTCATTTCAGGAACATGCCGGTGCTCAGGTCTCACGAACTGCGGATCCGAAACGCAAGGCTGATTGATTCCGCGGGGGTGAATCCGAAAGAACGATCACCTTCGAATGGTGCAATGCCCTTCCCCTCGACAAAGATTTCACATCGGAGCAATCATGTCTCTCCGCCGCATCAAGATGTTTCTCTGCGTTCTATTGCTTTCCGGACTGCCGGCGCTGTGCGGCGTCGTTCAGGGGCAGGTCAACGATCAGCCGGATCTCGAACTGGTTGTCGGGGATCGGGTAATGGTTGTCGCAACAAAAACAGAGATTCATCGAAACAAACACCAGCCGGAGTCGCTGGCCGGAGGGCATGTTTCTCGTGTTCGCGGGCTGCAGGGCGACCGTGTGATGATCAACGGGAATTCGTTTGAAGGACTGGTCTCCCGACAGGACGTCATGCTGCTGTCAAAAGCTGTCGGACTGTTTGAAACGCGGCTTCGGGAGCATCCGGATGATCATCAGTCCCGCCTTGCATACGGAATCTGTCTGGAATACGCGGATCTGCCGAGTGCCATCGCGGAATTTGATCAAGTCATTCGGGAAGCTCCCGATGAAGCGATGGCATGGGCTCACCGCGGCTTTTGCCGAGCTCGTCGCGGAGACTCTGCAGACGAGTTCGAAAGTGATTTCGCGGAAGCATTACGTCTTGCTCCCGGGGATTCTCAGATTCTCGCACTCAAAGCTGACAGCCTGCACCGGCGGAAAAAGAGCGGGGAAGCGTGGCTTGTTGCTCAGGAAACGCACAAGCTGGCACCGTTTGATCCGTATGTGGCAACGATCGCTTCGTCGATAGCGTTCAGCCTGAAGGACTACAACGCAGTCCGCCGGATCACGACAGAGGCGCTCAAAGTTCACCCGTCGATGGACACACTGCTGACTCGGCGTGCCGCAGCAGACATGCAGGAACTTCGCGACTGACCGGACTGCAAAATGAACATCAGAGATATGACGGGGAATAAGGGACTCAAACCCTCAAGCTGCTAAACATGCTCGGCACACAAGCAAAAACCCCGGTTTTCCTGGGTTTTTGCCAGCATCAGAAACGCGTTGGGAAACCTTAAGGAATTCCTAAACCGAAGGTCGAGTGGTCGGACTCTGCGTTCCTGCAGTTCGGCTCCACGGGAGAGATTCCTTGGTTCCATGTGCCCTTCGGAGCAGTTGCCTTAACCACCCGGTAGTGGCGCAAGTGCCATCATAAATGACACTTGCATGGATTCGAGGTTGCTGACACCAACCAAAAAAAGTTCTATTGGTGTCCTCCCGCCTCCACTTTCTTTCGAAATGAGCCGACTTGTGAGAAATCGCAAGTCGGCTTTTTTCATGGGATTCGCGTAGATTAATGGGGTTCAAAGGCACTTTTGCCTCTGGCGATGATCCCACAGCATTGCTTTTTGGGGTGCACAATGGGGCCAAACATTGACTTGCAAAATAAGCAGACACGGTGACAAAGCGACTACACGGGCACAGGAACGACTGGTGCTCCGTCAAATTAAAATTTGCGGTAGTGGACGAGGCGACGAGTCCAGGTCGGCCCTGAAACGGCGGGGACTCGTGGCCTAATCCACTACGATTACGCCTTTTCCTGTTGAACGCCCACTGCTGCTAATGGGCCAATGTCATTACTGGCGAACCAGGCAGACTGCCGTGTCTGCTGTCGAGCCAGTAGACGTCTTGATCTTTTTCATCGTGATCCGGTAAGTAGTGTATTGCAACCGGCAACAGCCAATGTCGGATACAGAACCAGCCATCGTATTCGTTTTCGCCAGTTCATAATAAAATCCCCATCCGATGTCGGCAGTTTGATCCACGACACTGCCGCCAGCATTCTATTCGCCTCGGCACCATCTTGTCAGGCGTAAACGGCTCTGCGAACAACGGCTGATGTCACGAAATCATTCTGTTCATCCACAGAAATACTTTCACCATGTCCTTGAGGCACAGATGCGATCATTGTTGAGTTGACGACTCGACTCAAATCGGGTTTCGGGTTGATGATTCTGGCCGTATGGAGAACGCCCACAAGTCCTTCACCAAGTCGATTCATACTGTTGTTGATGAGCATTATCTGAAAGGACGTATTGTCAAAGTCATCAATTGGCGTGTTGTAAGCTGCCAGTCTGTCCTGTCCATCAGGGAACATCGGATTGAACTGATCCAGAAACTCAGCAGGAGCCATGCCAAGATCGTGGGCACACTTCGAGTAGTCTGACATCTCCAGACGGCTCTCGATCAATGAAGGCTCATACCCCAGCATGAGGATCGATTCATCCGGGCCACCATCACGGTGAGGTTTGGTTGTCACCTGCTGATCAAATCTGGTGAGCGACTGATAGACAAGTTCACGCTCTTGGCGCCTGCGTTCGAGTCGGTTGAATTCATTCTTTAAGTCAATCATCAGTTGCCGCTGCGGTTCAGAGCCGCAATTCGGGCCAAGATCAATCAGTGCGAATCCCGGCTGACTAAGATCAGTGCGGAAAACACGGCTGTACACAGCTTCGGCGATCTCACTCGGTGACTGAATCTTTTCAGACATGGCATCCTCCTGTTGGCAAAGTGTCCGATGCTGACACACCAATGGAAGATGGGTTCAGTTTTTAGGCGAACCTTTCAGGCCAGTCAGTGTCAGTTGGCGATAACCCAAACAATACCGGAGGTGCGCCATGCAAAACACGAACCATGAACACTTTGACGAACAGCCATTTTTTTC
>JAGQQS010000940.1 GCA_020426105.1 Planctomycetaceae bacterium | reverse complement strand
CAGCTACAAATGGGCAGAAGTGCTGAGCGCCGATGCCTTTGGAGCATTCGAAGATGCCGGCCTGGATGATGAAAAGGCGGTCGCTGCAACAGGCCGTCGATTCCGTGACACGATTCTGGCGCAGGGCGGCAGTCGACATCCGATGGACATCTTCCGGGACTTCCGCGGCCGCGAACCTGACCCCGATGCGCTCCTGCGGCACAGCGGGCTGAAAGAGGCTTGAAATCTGAAATCTGAAATCTGAAATCTGAAATCTGAAATCCCGTCCCTATGCATGCACCCGTTGAAAAACAGTTTGATGTGATTGTGATTGGAGCCGGCCCCGGCGGCGAAGGCGCTTCTATGGAAGCGACGAAGCAGGGAAAACGCGTCGGCGTCGTGGAGAGGATGCCGCAGATTGGCGGCGCGTGTACGCATCTGGGAACGATCCCCAGCAAATCGCTGCGCGCGGCGATTTATCGCCTGATGGACGTCAACTCAGCCCCCATGTTTCGCCAGCTCGGAATCAATCTGGAGGTGAGTTTTCGTGACCTGCGACGAAGCGCCCAGTCGGTAATCGATCAACAAGTCGGCATGCGCCGCAGCTTCTACGATCGCAACGACGTCGAAATCCTGCATGGTGAAGCCCGCTTTCTGGATGCAAATCGCATCCATGTTGAACATGAAGACGGAAGTACCACAATAGCGCATGCCGACCATTTTGTAATCGCGACGGGCTCTCGCCCATATCATCCTCCGGAAATCGATTTTAGCCATCCTCGCGTGTTCGACAGTGACTCGATTCTGAATCTTCCGGAAACACCAAAGACGATGACAATTTACGGAGCTGGCGTCGTCGGCTGCGAATATGCATCCATGTTCCGGAATCTTCAGGTCAAACTAAACCTGGTGAACACACGCGCCAAGATGCTGGAATTCCTCGACGACGAAATCTGCGATGCGCTGGCCTACCACATGCGTGACACGGGTGTTCGCATGCGGAACAGTGAGACATTCGAAAAGCTGGAAACTTTTGATGACCACGTCGTCATGCATCTGAAGTCCGGCAAGCAACTCAAAAGTGATATCCTGTTGTGGGCCAACGGTCGCTCCGGAAACACCGAAACTCTGGGCCTGGAACATGCCGGATTAACAGCCAATCATCGGGGACAGATCGAAGTCAACGAACATTTTCAGACGTCACAGCCGCACATTTACGCCGTCGGCGATGTGATCGGTGTCCCGTCTCTGGCGAGTGCCGCTTACATTCAGGGACGATTCGCCGCGAGGCACCTGGGCGAAGGCGATTCTGATCAGTTCCGCATACAGGATATTCCCACAGGGATTTACACCAGTCCCGAAATCAGCAGCGTCGGCAAGACGGAACGTGAATTGACCGACGAATGTGTTCCGTATGAAGTCGGGCATTCGATGTTCAAGAATCTCGCACGCGCTCAGATAATGGGACGTCCGATCGGAATGCTCAAGCTCCTGTTTCACCGCGAGACACTTGAAATCCTTGGCGTCCATTGCTTTGGGGTCAACGCGACAGAAATTATCCACATTGGCCAGGCCATTATGGCTCAACCCGGCACTGCCAATTCCCTGCTCTACTTCATCAACACGACGTTTAACTATCCGACAATGGCGGAAGCGTACCGCGTGGCCGCGTTAAATGGATATAATCGAGTCAAGTGATTATTGCTGCAGAAGGTTTAGTTCTGCCTCTATCAATCCATGTGCGTCGCATGCATCATCTGAACGTCACAACGCTGCAGCGAATCCTGAAATTGCTGGTGTGCGCACTCATCGGCCGAGTTGTCATCGGTGTGTGGCTGAGTTACGCAGACTACATGCCGCCGAACTTTGAAGCCGATTTTCTGCAGGGCAGAGAAC
>JAGQQS010000939.1 GCA_020426105.1 Planctomycetaceae bacterium | reverse complement strand
TTTTGTGCGGCGGTGTGGCCGCGGGAACAAATCGAACCTCATCCAGCTTTAGTTGTTCACGGCACGTTTCCGCCAACAGCAAATGCCCATAATGTACCGGATTAAATGTGCCCCCAAAAATCCCAAGCCGCATCGTTTACCCCAAATCAAGCCTTGATACTGTGTGCCGAATACACTCATCATAACAATATTGCCGGTTGTTTCATCGGCGCACTCTGCGGTGGGCAGGGGTTTGACGTGATCTCCTCCGATTGCCTGACGAGCAGAATCTGCTGAAGATTAAGTGTGTGCATCGCCGATTTTTCTTCTGTCGCTTCCCCACCTTAATAAACGACGAAAGCCCTTCCAGGAATGAACAGCCATGAATTCAACTGTGAAAACTCCAACGAATGGCACCAAGACCTGCTGGAAGGTTGCAACGACATAGCCGATCGTCTGACAACAGTCGTCGATATTCTCAATGCTTCCCCTGTGATGAACTTGCCGGTGCCACGAAGTCTGCGTCTGGTGGGACAGCGTAACGAAGCCTTTCCTGAGGCAACCACGACATACCGGTAATGTCCTGAGTTTCTGGTGCCGTGGGCCGGAAATGTGTCAATTGGCGCACATGCGGCTTTCGGTGACCTGGCTTTGGGGCGACAATCCGCGGCATCCCGCGTGTAAATTTTGGCGTTAAAGACCGTTTGCAGAATTACGCGTTGTGTGAGGCAGACGATTTTTTCAGCCGTTTCTCGTGTGCAGCTCTACGCTCCACTTCAAGTATGCTGTTTCGCGGTTTAGACTGCAGTCGTCGTCCTGCCCTGGATGTTCGCCGCACTTGAATCAGGTTGTCGCGATGAAATCGATACATAATTGGATATCGATCCCGGTGCTGTTCCTGACATTTTTTTGTCAGAACTGCTGTGCACGACAGCCCAATATCGTGCTCATTCTGTCCGATGACCAGGCATGGACGGACTATGGCTTCATGGGGCACCCCGTCATTCAGACTCCGCATCTGGATCGCCTGGCAGCGCGAAGTGCGGTGTTTCGCCGCGGCTACTCGCCAACGCCGCTCTGCCGTCCATCACTGATGACCATGATTACCGGCCTGTATCCTCACCAACATGGGGTCACGGGCAACGACCCGAAACCCGATAAGTCCTTATCGGACGCGGAATATGCGGCTCAGAGAGAACAATTAATTTCCCGCGTTGACCAGGATGCCACGATTCGAAAACTGTTTGGAGCACATGGCTATCTGTCGATGCAGACCGGAAAATGGTGGGAAGGCAACTATTCCCGTGGCGGATTTACGTCGGGAATGACTCGTGGTTTTCCAGAACCTGGTGGTCGTCACGGAGATCAAGGGCTTCAAATCGGCCGCAAAAGCATGCAGCCGGTTTTTGATTTCATCGATAACTCTCAACAGGCACAGAAGCCCTTTTTTCTGTGGTACGCCCCGATGCTGCCCCATGCACCACATGATCCGCCCGCAAGATTGCTGGCGAAATATCGCGATGATCAGCGACCCGTCGAGCTGGCGAAATATTACGCCATGTGTGAATTCTTCGACGAAACCTGTGGTCAGCTCCTGGACTACCTCGATAGGCAGGGACTCAGCGAAAATACTCTGGTGATCTACGTGACAGATAATGGCTGGATTCAGGCAACTCCCGAAATGAATCTCGGCAAAGAATGGGGCCATGGATTTGCGCCGCGCTCAAAACAGACGCCCTATGAAGGCGGAATTCGGACTCCCATCATGGTTTCGTGGCCTGAAAAAGTAGTTCCGAATGAATACCCGGATCTGTGCAGTACGCTGGATATCCTCCCGACAATCCTCGCCGCAACCGGCATCAATGCCATCCCCGATCTTCCCGGTTGCAATCTGCTGGCTCTCATACAGGACGGCAAACCGCTCAACCGCACTTATCTTTGCGGTGAAAGTTATTCCCACGATATTGCTGATCTGAACAATCACGAAACGTCACTCAGGTATCGCTGGTGCATCGAGGGCCGGTGGAAACTCATTCTCACTTACGACTGTCCCCCTGATCGATATGAATTCATCCATGCCGTCAACGAACGAAATCCTCAGCTCTTCGATCTTGAACTGGATCCGCACGAAACGCAGAACGTTGCGGCAGAACATTCACAACAAGTCCGAATTCTCGCCGCGCATCTGCAGTCAACATGGCATGTCGAAAAACCGGCAATTGGATTGCCATGATGCACCGCAATGGGATTTAGAATGCGAAAGTATCCGTCACTCAGAGAGTGATGGATACTTTTGTCACACGTGTCACGACAGGTGAGGTACTCTAACATTACGCCTCGCACCTGATGGTGAGCACGAGCTATTCGACCCGGAACAAACGTATGCTGATACGACCTCAAACCAG
>JAGQQS010000938.1 GCA_020426105.1 Planctomycetaceae bacterium | reverse complement strand
TGGAGGGGCTTCCTTAAACTGATTGAACCGCGAAAAATCCATGCGCCACGTGTCACCAGCTTCAGGGGGGATCGAGCGACTGTCACCGAGTGCAATCGACTTCATGCCCGACCATGGAAACGCGAGCTCAACCGTCCAGCCTCGATCACGGTCTGAGTTATCATTCACGGTGCCATCAATCGCCGCAGCAGTTTTTGCTTCCGGAAAATCCCACTTCAGATAACCCGTTCGAAGCCCTCGCGGATGTTTCTGGAAACCGACACCGTTAAACGGGACGCTGATCACTTCTTTGCGGGACCGGTCGAGCTCAGGTACTTTGGAAAAACCAGCTGTTTCGTATTCACTCTCCCAAACGAACAGGCCTTCGTAAATCGTGCCGAAGGGATTAATCTCGAATTCGTAGTAGGCGTTGTCGAACGCCAGAAAAAATTCGACATCGTTATCGGTATAGATTGGCTCGTCTCTTACCGTCAGTCGCGCAGTCACCAACGGGTCTTCAATCCAGTAGCCCACGTACAGGTATTTATCGTCCCATGCAACGGCAGCCCGCGTATCGTGTACCGTCCTGTGCCCTCGAATCAGATCCGCGAACCGTGGAGAACGCGGAACTTCCTGCCAGGTTTTTTCATCCAGCTTGCCGTCTACGGTAATCGCATCGACAGTTCGAAATGCCGTATAGCGCTGGATCACTTCTTCCGAAACCGGCGGCCACGGAATGTCCACATGTCTCAGAGCATCGGTCTCGTCGTCGCACATGGCTGACGCGGGAAGCGACAGAATCGCCATAAGGCTAAGAAAAATTCGTGACATAGGTTTTCTTTGACTGAGAATCGAGAGGACCGGAATGTCGTGCGCGGGAAGCGCATCGCAACGCAGCGGCTGTCAAAAGTACATTGATGAGAGGCGTGTGCCGCTGACACTGTACACGCCCTGCACGAACTACCACGAGTCTGTCCGAATCCAGGGAGGGCGAGGCTCCTGCCGAGCCGAGACAGGGCACAAGTTCCACGTTTATTGCGGCTCAGCAGCAGCTTCGACCTCCCAAACAGGCACCAAAAGAGGTTCTCAAGCAGACTCCTAAACACCGAGATCTCTCAGCATCGGCTCGATTGCCTCCGCCCAGCGTTTGTAGCCTTCTTCGCTGAGATGCAGGGCGTCCGGCATAATGGATTCGGGCAGGGTGCCATCCTCTTCCATAAATACGTTACTGATATCGGCGTAATGAACACCTTTCCCATCGGCATAGCGGCGGATGATCTGATTGATGGCCATATTGTTGAGACGTTTTGGATCGAACGATGATTTTCCCCGTGGAAAGATTCCCAGCAAGAGCACTTTTGTTTCCGGCGTCTGCGCTTTGAGGATCTCGAGAATACGCTGAATCCCGGCTGCAACCTGGTGCGGCGCCTGATCGGAGTGCCCCGTGTTGTTCGTGCCAATCATCAGCACTGCCACCTTCGGCTGAATGTTGCTGAAGTTACCGTGAGTCAGCCGCCAAATTACGTGTTCTGTCCGATCGCCGCCAATGCCAAGGTTGATGGCTTTGCGTTGACCGTAGTATTTCTGCCAGACTTCCCTGCCACTACCCTCCCATCCCTGAGTGATCGAATCTCCAATAAAGGCCAGATCGACACCACCTTTTTTCGCATTTGCGGTCAATTCGTTGTCACGCTGTTGCCAGCCTTTTTCGTCACCGCGTGTCGCTGGGATCACAGCGGTGTTCACATCGTAGAAATTCTGGAGATCCCTGTATCGCTTCTTCATTCCTTCGAAGATCACTGCATACTCCGGATCGGCGTGAAGGCTCTTCAGTTCGTCGGGATCCTTGCGAAGATCAAAGAGATTGAACTCTTTCGTCCGGGGAAAGAACATCAATTTATAGCGATCCGTACGTACACCATCATGTACGGGAACGTTATGGACAGCCGCGTTTTCATAGTATGCGTAATAAATCGCATCTCGCCATCCGGCAGTTGGTCGGCCGCCGTTCTTCAGCACCTCTACCATACTGCGTCCCTGCATTTCCGAGGGCACTTCAGCGCCGGCGATGTCCAGGAACGTCGGACCATAGTCGATATTCTGAATGAGTGCCGGTCCATCTGTCCCCGGTGTAATCGTCCCAGGCCAACGGATCAAAAATGGCATCTGCAGTGACTGCTCAAACATCCAGCGTTTGTCGTACCAGCCATGTTCACCCAGATAGAACCCCTGGTCTGAGCTGTAAATGACGATCGTATTTTCCGCAAGACCTGCCTCGTCGAGATAGTCCAGCATGCGTCCCACTCCGTCATCCACCGCCTGAATGCAGCGCAGGTAGTCTTTAATATATCGTTGATATTTCCAACTGAGGATTTGCCGGTCGTTCAGTTCCCCGGCTTTCATGCGTTGGATGAAGTCTGCATTTTCCGGTTCGTACTGAGCGTCCCATGTGGCTTTCTGCTCATCGGTCATGCGAGCATATTCGCCGTTTTTCCCATCGCCGATGAAGTATTCCGGAAACAGAACTTCACCGTGAAATTTCATATCGTGAGCCCAGAAGAAATGATCCTTGATGGACATTTCGTTTTCCTGAAGCAACGCCGAGCGGTCTCGGTAGTCGTCCAGCAATGTGGGTGGCTCTGGAACATCTTCGTTTTTGTAGAGCGAAAAATGACGCGGATGCGGAGCCCAGTTGCGATGTGGAGCTTTGTGCTGGCACATCATGATGAATGGCTTGTCAGGATCGCGTTGTTCTTTCAGCCATTTGAGTCCCAGATCCGTGATGATGTCTGTGCAATAGCCTTCGTAACGCTTCTTCCGGTTGTCCATCTGAATCAGGTCTGGATTGTAATAGCTTCCCTGGCCCGGCAGAATTTCCCAGTAGTCAAAACCGACCGGGTTGGATGACAAATGCCATTTTCCAATCACAGCTGTCTGATAGCCCGCCTGCTGCATCAGCTTCGGGAACGTCATTTGTGTTCCGTCAAATTCGTTCCCGTTTCGCAGGAAACCGTTTTTATGGCTATGCTTCCCGGTCAAAATACAGGCCCGGGAAGGGCCACAGATAGAATTCGCACAGAAAGAATTCCGAAACTTCGCACCTTCGCTGGCGATGCGGTCCAGATTAGGCGTCTTATTGATCTTTGAACCGTAGGCGCCAATCGCTCCAGGCGCATGGTCGTCGGAAAAGATGAACAGAATATTTGGTTGCTTTTCTGCCCCCGGCAGGGGCGAATTGACCAGCGTCAGGAGGGAGGGAAAAACAAGGAATGCTGTGGCAAGTCGGGACATCAGACACATCGATAAGTTCCGATCCAATAAGTTCCGGTCAGTTACGGAATAGTCGCGCGTAGTCCAGTGTATTGAACGCACGTTCGACCGCAAGCGCATGCCACTCTGTCAGTCCAATTCCTGTTCAGGAATGACGGTGGGCGAAGGAAGGACGTATCTATCTGGACACATGTGACAAAAGTAGCCATCACTCTCTGAGTGATGAATTGCGATTGAAAATGGTCGTATTTTTCAGCTCAGTCACGCCGAAACTGAT
>JAGQQS010000937.1 GCA_020426105.1 Planctomycetaceae bacterium | reverse complement strand
CCGCTGGTGACGATCCAGTCACACAGACTTTTGACCGCGGCGGAGGTATTGATGTAAGCGACGGTCTGAAAATCCCGCCCTTGCGAACGCAGTTGTTCCTGAAACGCTGCCAGTTGATCAGGAGGGCAACTGTCGGCCAGCGAACATCCGGCCAGCAGGTCCGGAATCAGCACGCGTTTCTGCGGATTCATGATCTTCGCCGATTCGCCCATAAAATGGACACCGGCAAAGACGATCGTTGATGTCGTCACCCGCGTGGCATCTCTTGCCAGTTTCAGACTGTCGCCGGTGAAGTCAGCAATGTCCTGAATTTCTCCATCGACGTAAAAATGGGCGAGAATCGTCGCATCTTTTTCCAGCTTGAGCGCATCTATTTCTTCCATCAGATCCAGCGGATCTTCTTCGACAGCGACGGACCCGGACAGTACCGGCAGCGACATGGCAATTATCCTTTTAATCTCAGTTTCGAGCCCACAGGGCAACGCATCAATGGTGTGGACTTCAGGCGAGCGGGGGATGTCAACCCCCTGATAGATACTAATGATGCGAGCATCAGGGTCCTTACATCCCCCACTCGCCACTCAGATTCCTGAAATCCTTGCCACTGCAGCAACGCTCAACCACATTATTGCATTTCAGGGGTAAACTTTCGATCGGATCTTTCGCCGCGGAGAATTTCGGGGCAAATAGCCGGAAATTGGCATGTTCCGGCCCGGCAAATTCGCATCCAGGCTTTTCAGACCCGGTTCTTCAGTCCCAGATTGAGCAATAAACGGCAATCACATTTTGATTCGGGACGCTTCTTGACTACCCTCAACCGCTGTTTTCTCTGAACCGCTCCCCATCGAGTCCGTGTTTTTCCGCGTTATAAATGACAGATCCCAAAAACGATTCTTCAGATCTTTCCACGATTCCCGTGCGTGTTCTGATCGTCGATGACGACGAAGGACACGCTCAGGCGGTTGCCGATTCGCTGGCCCGGATTAATTGTGACTGCAAAGTCGCAGGCTCGGGCGAGCGCGGCGCGCAGTTAATCCACTCCGAATCATGGGACGTGGTCGTCACGGATCTGCGGATGGGTGAAGTGGACGGTCTGGATATCCTGCGACTGACAAAAGAAGAGCTTCCGGATGCGGAAGTGATTGTACTGACCGGACACGGTTCGATCGCGTCTGCCGTGACTGCGATGCAGCATGGTGCCTACACGTATCTCACGAAACCGCTGGATATTGGCGAACTGCGATCGGCGGTTGAGAAAGCGTCGGCACGCCTCAGGCTGATTCGCCGCAATGCCGAACTCCGGCAGTCTCTGGACGAACGCTTTGGCTTTGAGGGCGTCGTGGGCAACAGTCCACAGATGCACAACATCATCGATATTCTGAAGAGCGTGGCGCCGACCGACAGCACGGTCCTGATCCACGGCGAAAACGGCACCGGCAAAGAACTCGTCGCCC
>JAGQQS010000936.1 GCA_020426105.1 Planctomycetaceae bacterium | reverse complement strand
AATGATTAGCCACGATGATCGAAGCGTAATTGGCCTGCTCCTTGATCTCTGCCGATTGCCAGAGCAGTTTTCCGGTTTTCAGATCAAAGCAGGCCACAGTGCCTTTGTCGCCGCCTGGCGTCACCAGTACTTTGTCACCGTCGATCAATGCGGATTCACAGTACCCCCAGCTCGGGATTGTGCCACCAAGCTCCGTCAGACTGGCCCGCCATTGTTCCGCACCATCTTTCACCGACAGACACACCACGTTGCCTTTGCCGCCGATTGCAACCAGAAGATCCCCGGAAATCGTGGGAGTGCTTCGAGGTCCGCCACCCCAGCCATTGTCAAGATAATTCCCGACATTCTGCTGCCAGATCTTCTCTCCGGTTTCGGCATTCAACGCAATCACAAACTCATTTGACCCTTCCGTCGCACCATCCGCCCCCATCGTAAACAGTATACCTTGCGATGTGGAAAATCCGGAATAACCCAGACCCGCATCATGAGATGTCCACAGCTTTTCCGGCCCGCCTTCAGGCCACTCCTGCAAAAGTCCGGTTTCGGCAGAGATGTCATCACGATTCGGCCCGCGCCAGGACGGCCAGTCTTCTGAACGGGCAACAGCACCAATGATTGTGAGAAGTAAGATTCCTGATAAAGCTGACCTGAACGCCATGTCCCACCCTGAAACAACCTACGAATACGGAACAAAAGCTCCGCTGATGCGAAGCGAAAAAACACGGCTTTCAAGCCGGGTTTACAGCGTCAGGACTGTAGCACAAACCCACTATTCTCCATAGTGCCAGTCGTCGTTAACGAGAATCCTCAGCGATGCAAAACAGGTGCTTTTCACCACGAATAAACAGCTCGTTATCAACCGCTGCAGGCGTGCCACCGATAAATTCATCTAAAGAGTTAGTGGCAACAATCTTAAGTTCATCCGCATCCTTTATAACCACCGTGGTTCCGTTGGTTCCTGTCAGGTACACATGACCACCCGCCGCGATCGGCGAAGCGTACGTGTTTGTATCCTCAAGCCCCGGAATTCGGGTGGCTGCGTAGTGAAATTTTCCGCTGGTCGGATCAATACACGAGAGAAGCGCTGTCTTCCGTTTGTGAAAGAACATCCTGCCCGAAGTTAACAACGGCGATGCCATGTCAGATGTGTCTTCCCGAATCACCCAGACGACATGCTTGCTGCCTTCGATATCTCCCTTCCCATCCAGTCGGAAGGCGCCCATGAATGCGCCTTGAAAGCCACTGCCGACATAGACCACACCGTCGGCCGCGACTGGCGAGGCCACGGGACGGACGGTCTGCCCCTTACATCGCCAGAGCTCTTCGCCGGTATTCAGGTCATAGCTTCGGGCGAAATTCTGACCGTTCATGATGACCTGTTTCCGTCCGTCATGCTCAACAACGAGGGGTGTGGCCCAGCACGTGGGTTCATCACGATCCTGTTTCCAGAGTGTCGCGCCGGTTCGTCGATCAAGTGCCCAAAGCGCCGATGGCCCCTGATGATCCCATGGGACGAGAATCGTATCGCCGGCGAGTGTCGGAGAGCTTCCTTCACCAAAGCTGTTGAGCGTTTCCATTTTTCCAAAATCATCACGCTTCCAGACGAAGTCGCCTTTCATCGTGTAACAATAAAGTCCTTGTGATCCGAAATGCGCATACACAAATTCTCCGTCGGTGCACGGTGAAGCTGAGGCATAACCTGTTGAACTGTGAACGCCCTGATGCGGGCTGGCGACCGTCGACGTTTTTTCCCAGCGCAGTTTTCCACTGTTCCGATCGAAGCACAGCAGCTTGAATGCCAGCTTCGCTGACTTCCCGTCGCGTGCCGGTTCAACGATCTCCGCCGTCGTCACAAATACCTGGTCCTCCCAGACAATCGGAGATGAGTTTTCTCGGCCGGGCAACGCAACTTTCCATTTGATGTTCTTCGTTGTACTCCACTCAGTCGGCGGCGTCCCCTGCAACGCAATGCCATTGCCCGTGGGGCCCCGCCAATGCCCCCAATTATCAGCCATCGCCACGGATTCCATCATAAGCAGGAACAGCAATAAGCGAATTGTCGTATACATCCTGGGAACTCCTTCACATCCGGAACGACGGAAAAATTCAGTCAGCAAACCAACGGAAACATGCGTCGACGCATTGCTAAACAATAGTTGCTTTACTTTCGAAACAAAAGGCAGCGACCGGTTTTTGAAATGCTGACGGCGTGTAATCTCGGCGCGTGATTGGTGAAGAACGCCCGAGAAATCGACTCAGCAGCCCTGACACATCGCCATCTAACAGGAGTCACGGATCCTCTTTCATGCCAGGTTTCTGCAGATTATTTTTCAAAAAATCCCATAATTTCAGCAACATCTCTCAGGCAGGAATTTAAAAACATGGTTAACGTGCACATCGGAAGAAATGTCAGACCGCCCGGGGTAGGGGAGGCAGGCCTCGCTCGCGAGTTACAAGTATTGCGTGGTGGCCCGAGACACTGATCCGAAATGCGATCAAATCACGGGCTTGACTTCTAATGTTTTGTTTGTCTTTGGAGGTTTCGAAATGCACAGGCGTTCAAAGCGTGGATTTACATTGATCGAATTGCTGGTGGTGATTGCCATCATCGCAGTTCTCGTCTCACTCCTGCTGCCTGCAGTGCAGCAAGCACGTGAGGCCGCAAGAAGGACACAGTGCAAGAACAATCTCAAGCAGATCGGGCTTGCCTTGCACAACTATCATGACACATATCTCGTGTTCCCGCCGGCACAGGTTTACGACTCAAAGGCCGCTGGTATGGATGCAATTGGGCCGATTCGTCCCGGACAGTATAATGCGTGCGCCCCACTCGGCACTCCGACCAACTTTGGCACCTGGGCTCGCATGCCATGGACGGTTGCTGTGTTGCCGTACCTGGAGAGCACAAACGTCTACAATCAGTTCAACCCGACTTTGCCGTTCGCCGGCCGATACGATTACTCTGCACTTTACACTGCATCCGCACCCCCATCCACGAATTACGCATTTCAGTTCGAGAACAGTCCTGTTGTATTCCGGTGTCCAACCAGCCCGGTAGTCAACAGTGACAAGTACGTTTCGAATTACGCCTGCAGTATGGGCGGTGGCGGGCCGGCGTTCCGAATTAACCCTACTACTTATTTGCCGGAAAACGATGGCACAGTGCCCGAGAATGCACCTACCGACAATCAGCCGTTGTCGAACAATGCTCTCGCGCCCTGTCACAACCCTGCACCTGGTAACGTTTTGATCCCAGCGAATGGCAACCGCATCATGTGGGACAACGGGGCGATGTTCATGAACTCTGCTGTGAGCGTTGGTCAGATCACAGACGGTACATCAAATTGTATACTGGCAGGCGAAACAATGTATGTGGGTCTTAAAAAGAACTACTCAAGTGCAAGCTTTCAGGCCTGGTGGGGTTGGGCTTCAACTGTACGCCCCAGCTCGGGTGCCCTGGCGGTCTTCAATGTGACGGCGGCCATGTGCGGTATCAACCAGCCCTGCGTGAGTTTCACAATGGAACAAGCAAGAAAACGTCAGGGAGCTGCCAAAGCTCACGGCATGCAGCAGTCCGGCTACAGCAGCTGGCACGATGGTGGCGCTCAACTTGTTCTGTGTGACGGCAGCGTTCAGTTCTTTTCACAGAATATGGATCTTCTGACTCATCAGAAAATGGGAGCGATCGCAGACGGTCAAACGATTGGAGAATTCTGACGGCCATCAATCGACTCAACTGTTGTATGATTCCACGGAGTGTGCCACGACATCGCCACGCTGGTGATGTCGTGGTTTTTGTTGATGTCCGCTGCCTGTCTTGATCATGTCGTTCATAATTTAGTCACGGAGTCTGTCCCTATGCTCAATCAGTCGATGAATCGGGTTCTCTTTCGACGGTATACAGTTCTTCCGCTGCTCGGCGCCTCCATTTTCGCCATCATGGGTTGTGGAGGAGAATCAGTCCGACCAGGCAGAGAACGCGTGCGAGCTTCCGGAAAGGTTTCTTTTGACGGGACTGCGGTCCCGGCCGGGGGAGTGTCTTTTCAGCACAAACAGTCAGGGAATCTGGGATATTGTCCGATCGTTGACGGTGTTTATCAGGAAGAAGACGGTCAGGGACCAGTCATCGGTGAAAACACTCTGACCGTCACGGGGCTGGATATGGTCGATGGGAAGCCACTTTGGGGCGGAGTTTACAGCAAAGACGTCACAATTACTCAGGATGGATTCCAGGAAGACTTCGCGATCAGCTCTTCAGATGTGCAGCCTAAGGACAGCAATTACATTAACGTCGACGAAGAGTAAGACGCCGTCGGTTTCGGCTCCCAGTTGTGCCTGAACCACCTGGCAACGCGCCGCTACTGTGCCCGGGACGCACTGCCATTGGCACTGATCGTGATGTCAGTGCCGATGGGCAGGGGTCTGGCTGCGACACGGATCTGCAGGCCATGTGCAACTTCCCGCAGTGCCGCGAATTCGGCGAACGAATCGTCATAGACGACAATGGTGACGGCACTGTCAGCTGGCATGGCTTCCAGCCGTTGCCGAAATACAGATCCAGGTTTTACCGCATCGTTTGCGGATTCCACTTGTAACGTTTCATCCGGAACGATCACCTGACGAAATGCGGTGAACCTGCCTCCATCACCGCCATACTGCAGATATTCAAGCGAATTGAATGCGTTCATCTCGATCGAAAATGTCATTCGATAGCCGCCGACAGGACCGACAACATCTTCCAGTCGTCCAAAACGCTGCAGCATTGAAATCCGCTTTCGCACCCGATCCACCGCGAGCTTCATCAGTTCGTTCAACGGCACTTCGCTGATCTTTCCTTCGATCATTCGAAACATCACTTCCTCCCCGTCCGTCCGGCGGCTGACAGGCATAATCCGATGGACCAGGCGCGGTTGAGTGTCCACAGTTTTCGACGCGGCATCCAGGACTTCCTGTAACTGAGCAGTCTCAACAACAACCTGCTGGAGTGTCTGCTGTGTCGCGGCGGCTTCCGATTCCTCCTGCTCGATGACTGTAATGGCGTTTGCCAGCGTCTGCTCTTTGCCCGCCAGAATATTGAGCAAACGATTCACATCAGAAGTGAGCGATTCTGCTTCCTGCTCAGCTTCCGAAACCGCCGCAGTCGTTCGCCTGGTACCCGCAGCGCGTTCCTCCAGCTGCTGCTGTAATGCCGCAATTTCGTCCTGCACCTGACCGTGATCTCTTTGCAGCGCCAATTTGCGATCTGCCAGTTCCTGGATACGCTGCGTGACGCGACTCTGTTCCTTTCGTATGTCTTCCAGATCGGCTTGTCGCCTTGCATACTCGGCTTCGCGTTCAGAAATCGCCGGCGCGACATTCTCAGCACTCGCCGCCGCTTCAGCCTGAGCGTTGGGCTGCCGCTCAACCTTAACAGCCACGATAACAATCAGAATGATCAGGATTCCGACAATATTACAAATCACGTCCAGAAAGGAATCAGACCCGAAGCCAAGTTCCGCAGTCTGTGATCGCCGTCCCATTACCAACCTGCCTTTCCCGGTGCCGCGGTTGTCTCAATATGCGGCGAGAGTTCGTAAATACTGGCGGAAGGTATGCCAAGTTGTTTAAGTGACCCAGCCAGCGGAATTCGCCAGCGTTCTCCACCGGGGCTCACAATAAACTTCACGACCGGTATCACGTCTTCATGTGGTGACTTTCTGGCGTCATTGACTTCAGTATCTGCGTTCTGCAGAAGGTCCGATAATGCCTCAGGCAGTGAATCAGGCGTCACGGGAATCGTGGGTTGCTGGCCGACGGTCATGTGGTGTTCGTCCAGAAACACGGTAATGCCAACTGGTGTCGCCCAGGATCTGGATGATTTTGTGGCCGACTGCAGTCGATCAAGGACGTCTCTATCGACGCGGCTCAGATCCAGAGTGGAATTGGCCGGTGTGCCGGTTGCCGCTGTGGTGTTCTGCGACGAGGCCAGAGATTTTGCAGGTGACGCGGGAGCCAGCAGTTGTCGGCGCGTCGCAGACTTTGTCTCAGCAGACGGGGACGATGAAAGCATTGCCGCAAATTGTTCTTCTGCCGTCAGTGGCGGCTCGCCCGCGGTCGCTGCTGCCAATGTTGAGTTTGTT
>JAGQQS010000935.1 GCA_020426105.1 Planctomycetaceae bacterium | reverse complement strand
GGGCTCATCACAGCGGAGTGTGATGCCCACATAAGCCGTCTCACTCCGTTCAGAGCTGTCTGATCGACAAACACCGGATCCAGAGAGCGGCCGTTGAAATACTCATGCTGAATGATACCCAGGCACTACGTTTTCGCGTGCAATAGCCCTGATTTCATTAGTTTGCCGAGCTCAACTGCAGCTGGGGTCGAAGCACCTGACGTCGTGTCTCGACGACCGTGGCGGCGGCTTCAACGGCCTGCTCGGCCATTTTGAGTTCTGCTGAAGTCTCCGTCACAACAGCTTCCACCATCGGTATCTCTGCCGTCAGCGTCTGTTTTGTTTTTTCCGCCAGCTGCATCATTTCGGTGCCAGCCAGCATCGCTGCCGAAGCCGCTTCCATTTCTGCTTTCATGGCTGCGATGGATGCATCAAACGCTGCGATCTGTTCGGTCATCGTCACAATTGACTTTTCCTGACGATCAGCCACCGCTGCAAGATTGTCCCTGGCTGATTTAATTTCCGTACTGTCAGGCAAAGTGGCCTGCGCGGCTGTGGCCTGGGCCAAAGCTTCTTTCAGGATTGGCAACGCGGTCTGCGTCTTTGCCATCAGGTCGGCTTGTGCCGCCTTTTGAGCCTCCGTTGATGTTACCGAGGTGGACAGATCCTTCTTCTTCTGATCATTTGCAGCGATAGTTTCCATCGCCGACTGAATTGATTGCTGATTCGCAGCAATTTCCCGCTGCTTCTCCTGCAGTATCGACTCGGCTTCGAGTGATTTAAGCTGAATTTCATCCCGCTTTACTCTGGCCGCATCCAGAGCGGCCAGTTCGTCCCGCAGTGCAATGTACTGCTGCCAGCGTGTCACAAGGGCCTGAGTGCGGTTCACTTCCTGCTGGATCGCCGCAAGAGCCTGCTCTTTTGCAGCTGTTGCTTCCTGAATGGCAGGCAACGCGGCCGTCTCTGTATCCAGGACCCCTTTCGCGGCCACCATCGCCTGTTCATCAACGGTCAGCTGCTGTTTCTGTGCGGCCACGAGACCGGTGAGGCTTTCGATATTCGCTTTCGTCGTTACTGATTCCGCTTCTGATGTCTTCAGTTCAGCATCGCGAGCTGCGAACTGAGCTTTTAGCTGCTCAACAACCTTTTTAAGATCTTCATCGGCAGGAGTGATCTCCAATGCGGCGGCAGACTTTTCAGCTGCAATTTTCAGGTCCGGAATCGCTTTCTGCAATGCTGAAACAGTGGCGGTCAGGGCCTGGTCTTTTGCCTGTTCGGCAACCAGCTTTTGCTCTTCCGCAGCGATGAGTGCCTGCTGGTCCGTATATTTCTTCTGAGCTCCAGCGTAAGCAACATTGGCCGCATCGATCTTCTGCGCCTGCAGCGTCTGAGCGGCAACTGCGGCGTCATGCTCAGCTTTCGCAGTGGCGAGCTTTTCGGCCATTGGAGCGAGCTGGGCCTGCGCCGCGGACAAACGTGATTCCAGGGTTGGCGGATTGGTGGTGAGCTGTCCGACTCGCGTGCCGTCGGCTGCGTTCCACACACGAACTTCTCCCGTCCAGTCACCGGCGATGACTCGGTTGGTCTCGTCACAATGAGTCACCTGAAGGGCCAGATCACTGAAGGCTTCAAAGTCTTTCAAGGCAGCGCCATTGCCATCCCATAGTTTCGTAACCCGATCACGACCTGAGGAAACGATGCGTCCGTCGCGGGTAAATTCGACGGAAAAGACACCGCCGCCATGAGCTCCCCACGACTTGATTTGTCCGCCATTTTCCATCTCCCACAGGCGGATGGTGGTATCTTCGCTCGCTGAAGCCAGTACGTTCCCGTCAATTCGCCATGACACCGAGGTGACGGCAGCCGTATGACCGTTCAGTGTCAGATATTCGCGTCCGGTATGTGCCTCCCACACCAACAGACCACCACTGCGATCTGAAGTGGCCAGCAACACTCCATCCGGGCTGAATTCAAGCGAGTAGATCCAGTCGGTATGTTTCCGACAGTCGTACGCCAGTTCCCCGGTCAATGTGTTATAGACACGAACTATCTTTTCCGGGCCGCCCAGCGCCACCATCGACTGATCAGCACTGATATCGGCGGCGAGAACTTCATCAAGTTCGTCTCCCACTGTCATGACGCGTTCGCCGGTTTTGATGTCCCAGACGACACACAGTCCCTTTGCCGCCCCGTGTCCGCCACCGGCGAGCAGCAGCGCCCCGTTGCGACTAAATTTGAGCACACGCGGAGTTCCCTCAGGAAACGGCAGAACCCCCAGTGGCTCCAGCGATTCTGTGTGATACAGAACTACCTGCTTCTGACCGGCGACTGCGGTCAGCTTTGACCACGGGTTTGTCGCGATCGCAGTGACGGCAGTTGTCGCTGCCGTATGGACGACAGGTTCCACATTCAGCACATCGGGCATCGGCGGATCGCCTGCGGGACGCGCTCCGGCAGCAACGTCCACGGTCATGGCGGTGTTCTTTTTCTTCGGCAGTGTCACTTTGCTGGATGATGTCTCCGGTGCGCCGCCGTCAATCCACTTCTTGATGATGTCCAGCGTTGCGTCCGGCAGCTTATCTGCATTCGGCGGCATGAAGGGTTCGCTCTGATGCGAAACCAGACTGTACAAATAGCTGGCTCCCGAATCTCCCGCTTCAATCGATGCACCGGCGGCTCCGCCCTGCATCAGCGATGCATACGATGACAGATCCAGGTCCGAAGTTTTTTTGTTCGTGTTGTGACACGACAGGCATTTTTCACGCAGAATGGGTTTGACATGGTCTTCAAAGTTTACCTTGTCCTCGGCCCTGCTGACTGAAGACGTAAACGGTACTGCAATGGCAGTAAGACTCGTCAAGAAAACCGATACCCAGGAAAAACGATGACGCATAACAGAACTCCCGCGAACCACGTTTCAGCAACAGACTTTAGTTTGTGAAACTGTTCAAAACCTCTATCCTCTTCGGCAGTTTCTGCCGAACCACTGACGCCTTACAGTCCCTGCACATCGAAAACTCTCGCTATCGTACGTGATCGGAACGGATCAATCAGAACAATCCCTGCCACCGTATCAATGATTGAACAAAAACTCACTCGAATTCAGCAGGGACCAAAAGATGTCTTCGAGCGCTTCCTTCTTATTTTCCTGTTCGCTTACGATCGCTGTTAATGTGGACATTTCCTCTGGCGTCGGTTTCCGCGTGAAGCAACGGATGTAGATTTCTGAAATAATCTCTTCGGGAGTCTTCCCTTCTTCCAGTCGTTTGGCGACCAAACCGCCGCTCTGGATCTTGGCATTCGATGTGTCACCATTAATCAGATGCAGCGCCTGCGAAAGATTGGGTTCCATTTTGACTTCACATGAGCAGACGGTTTCCCGTTTGGCCCGCCCAAACGTCGTCAGGAAGTAGGTTGCCGTATTGCCGTCAGCGATCTGAACGGCTCTCGCCCCAACCGGCAGGCCGGGAAATTTGTCCTGGGTGCTGGTGACTTCGCTGATGCAATCCAGCATGACTTCAGAACGAATGCGACGAAGTTCGGCATGCGCGAAATTGCGATGATCCGATGCGTTGGATTCGGTGGGAGTTGTGGACAACTGATAAGTGCGTGATGTACAGATATCACGCACCAGTTTGCGGAAATCATAATTGTATTCGGTGAAGCGTTTCCCAAGCTCGTCCAGCAGCTCCGCATTTACAGCCGGATTACTCACGCGGACGTCATCCACCTCGTGAATGATGCCGCGTCCCAGAAAATGCGCCCACACAATGTTCGCCAGATTTTTGGCAAAGTATGGATTTTCCGGTGACGCCAGCCATTCGGCGAGGACTTCACGTCGATCCCGCCCGGCCAGATCGGGCACAATTCCGCCCAGAAACTTAGGCTGCATGACAACACCACCGACGAGATGTTTCACTTCGCCGCCGCCGGAATTGAAGATGATTGTTTCGCGGGGATCTTCACCCTGCTTGCGACCGATCTGCGCAAAGAAGGCGGCGAAACCGTAATAGTCGTCCATTGTCCAGCGGTCGAACGGATGATTATGGCATTGAGTACACTGGATTCGCATCCCCATAAACACCTGTGCGACATTCTCGGCCGTCTTCAGTGTTTCTGTTTCCGTCTGATAGTAGTTTGTCGCCGGATTGGAGAACGATCCGCCACTTGCACTCAGGATCTCCCGAACCATCTGATCGGTGGGAGTATTGCTGGCAATCTTTTCCCGAAGCCAGTTGAAGTAGGCCAGCATCGGCTTCTTCTCGACACGATTCGCGATTGTTCGCACCTGCAGGATCTCGGACCATTTCATCACCCAGATATCAACAAACTCTTTCCGTTGCAGCAGGTCATCCACGAGTTTGTTGCGTTTCAGCGGATCAGCATCTGCCATAAACGTTTCGTACTCATCAACCGTGGGCAGAGTTCCGGTGATGTCAATAAAGACACGTCGCATGAATTCCTCGTCGGTACTGATTTCCGACGGGATCATTCTGAGTTTGCGAAGTTTGTCATGCACCAGGGTATCGATGTAATTGAACTCCGGCGTTTTGGGATCTTCGTATTGCAACCCCTTCGGCAGCACAATGAACTGCGATCCGACCGTATGCGTGTCGAAACGAGCCATAATAAAAGCTTCACCGCGTTCATGTGCGGTCACAAGACCGGCCTGTGCAATCTCTGCACTGGTCTCATTGTTCGAACTGAAGTAGGCCAGATTCGTCACGTCCCGGTCAGTTCCGTCCGAGTATTTTGCTCGAACTGTCAATCGCTGCGTTGTTCCTTCGCCGTCCATCACTGCATTTTTCGGGTACAATTCCAGCGACAATACCGTTGGCACCGGGCCCGGATCGTTCGGTGCTCCCGCCTGAAGCCAGCGCAGGACCGTGTTGTAGTGTTCGCTGCCGACTTCAAAACGCTTGCCTCCGGTGTGCGGAACCTGACCGGCTGATTTCTCCATCAGCAGACTTTCTGCGGGCAACGCGAGGTTGATTCGGCGACCGGGGATTTCCCGAGTCAATCGGTAGTGGTCCCCTTCAGGATCGAACCCGAACAGGGACAGCCGAAAGCCGTCCTTGCCGCGTGCGGCTCCATGGCAGCTCCCGTTATTGCAACTGCTTTTCATCCAGACCGGCATCACGTCCTGACGAAAGCTGATCGCAGGATCCACCTGTGAGTTTCGAACGACAACCGGAACGTCCACGGCAATCCCACCGTAAGTCACGGTGATCGTGGTGTCACCATCCGCCACCGGATAAAAATTCGCTCCGTCGCGCCGAACAAAAGATTCGTTTTCTACAGTCCAGGTGGCCTGATCTGTAACATCGAAGGTGAGTCCGTTCGGCATGACAGCCTGCACGATAACTCCCTGACGGTCCCGGAGAGCCGACAAGTGAATATCCATCGGGGCAACGCGGATCGAGGCCGGTGCAGCGTCATCCGCCTGCGCTGCCGACATCAACGGCATGGCAAGTGCGAAAACAGCTGAAAGACACGATATCGTTTTCATAAGAGTTCATCCAATTTTCTGAGTCGCCTTGCGACCAAGTGCCGCGCGGCGCGAATCCTGATTTTGCAGCCCGGACTTCAGAACCGGCTACTGACCGGTACGCTTCTTCTGAGCATCCAGTCGCAGCTTTTCCAGACGGGTCAGGCGTTTTTCTGCGGGGGGGGCCGCCGGTGCGGGTGCAGCAGCCGCAGCAGCAACCGGCATCGGTGCAGGTGTGGGAGCTGCCACCGGCATCGGAAGCGGTTTGTCGATCCGCAATTCCGAATCACCCACACGAGCGTGCACGATGCTTTCATTGTTCTCAGTGACAGTTACCTGACAGAAAATATTCTTGTGCGTTCCTTCTGGACTGTCAGCTTCTGTTTTGACTTTAAACACCAGTTCTTTAGTCTCAGCCGTCACCTGCATTGGTTCAGCCGTGACCTTATGTGGCAGTCCGAGCAGCGTGACGACAGCCGGAGCTTTCAATTCTTTTAGTACCTGAACTTCGACCACTATGTCGGTCTCTTTACCCTGTTCAACAGAAGACCGCTGGACGACCATCCCGACATACGGTTCAGCAACTTCGAGCGATGCCATTTGTGTTGATGCCCAGCTGGCGCCGTTTATGTTGGCCCAGCCGATGGCATACATTGGCCACTTTCCAATGGCTGCATTTGCATCGGCATTGATCTGATAAAGTCCTTCAGTCTGCCCCTTGGCGATCACGATCTCGCTATTGGCGCCAATGCCCGGAGAACGGAAGGGGAATTGCACGTGAATCTCTTCGTCCCAGCCTTCCTTTTTGGTCGCCACAATTTTGAGCATCATCATACCATTTCGCACGATCGGTACGCCGGGCTGAACGAGGTCCAGTTTAAACGGCAATTCTTCGATGGTTGCTACCGGCAAACGATCGACATCTTTCCAGA
>JAGQQS010000934.1 GCA_020426105.1 Planctomycetaceae bacterium | reverse complement strand
CGCCTCGTCCACTACCCCGGATTCTTATTTTGACGGAGGACTGGAATTATTCACGGGCTCGCAGCCGCGGTTGGCGCGTACTCGTAGCCTCCCTGAATTCCGAGCGGCACGCCGAGCTGCCAGTACAGAAACAGGAATGCTGACCACAGCACCAAAAACGTGATTGAATACGGCAGCATTATCGAAGTCACTGTTCCAATCCCTGTGCTTTTGACATACCGCTGGCAGAAAACAACGACCAGTGGAAAATAGGGCATCATGGGTGTGATGATGTTTGTTGTCGAATCACCGACGCGATAGGCGGCCTGCGTGAATTCGGGCGAGATTCCCAGAATCATCAGCATTGGCACGAAAATCGGTGACAGCATCGCCCACTTGGCAGATGCTGACCCCACCAACAGATTAATTGTCGCCGACAACAGGATGATTCCGGCGATCGTCACGGCTGGCGGGGCATCAATGCTCTTCAGAAAATTTGCACCCTTGACAGCAAGCAAAGCGCCGAAGCCTGATTGTGAAAATGAAGAGATAAACAATGCGGCAAAGAAGACCAGTACCAGATAGTACCCCATTGACTCCATCGCCTTACTCATGCCCTTGATCGCATCACGATGCGATTTAAATGTGCCTGAGATAAATCCATGTACCAGGCCCGGAATCAGAAAGAAGATAAAGATCAGAGGCACGATAGATGCCATCAGCTTTGCGGCCGGTGGTCTCAGTGATGTCAAGCGGCGGTAAAGCTCCCATGTTTCACCTTCCGGCGGAGTCGCCTGCAGAGAGGACCCCGGCATCAGCGCCCACCACGCCAACAGCCCGCCGCAGACAGCAATTGATGCAACCGCGGAGATCATTCCCAGGTTGTCCCGACGCGTCAACTCTGGCAACTTTGGCATAGTCTCCGGATCGCCGTCCACCACGGAAGACCGCAACTTCGGCTCGATGACGAAATCGGTCAGCAGCCATCCAAGCAATACGATCAACAGGGTCGATGCGCTGGTGAAGTACCAGTTGCAAAGTGGGTTCACAATATAGGCGGGATCGACCAGTTGAGCCGCCGGCGTCGTCAGGCCCGCCAGCAACGGATCCAGTCCGGAAGGGATGAAATTCGCGCTGAACCCGCCACTAACCCCGGCAAAGGCCGCGGCAATACCGGCCAGTGGATGCCGACCGGCGGCGTAGAAGATGATCCCTGCGAGAGGAATCACGACCACGTATCCCGCATCGGCAGCGGTGTGACTCACCACGGCCACCAGTACGACCATCGGTGTTAACAGGAACTTCGGCGTGAATGTCAGCATGGTTTTAAGCAGAGCACTGATGAACCCGGAATGATCCGCAACACCGACACCGAGCATCGCCACCAGCACGACGCCCAGAGGATGAAATCCAACGAAGCTTTCCGTCATGGTGGACAGGAATTCTGCCAGTTTTTCCAGCGTGAGCATGTTGACAATTCGAATCGGTTCCGTTTTTCCAGGAAGTGTTTCCGTGAATGCAATGGACGAACACGCGGCCGACATTGTCCAGATGATCAGAATGCCCAGCACAAACAGCACGGCGGGATCCGGCAGTTTGTTGCCGAGCCATTCAATAAAGTCCAGAAACGCCATCACCGGCCCGCGCGGTTTTGGATCTGGATTGCGTGCTGTCGCTGTTGTCATCTGAAGCTCCGATTCATGTGGTTCAGGAACAGTCTCCACGCATCCCGGAAGCCGCGCGGAGGTCGCTGTTCGATTCGACCGTGCGAACGGATCGACGCGTCGCGCGGATTGCCGCTTCGGGGTACTTTCCAACAGAGGAGACATTAGCCGGTGCCTGGCATCTATGCAAACCGCACTGGATTTAACGGGTTCCCCATGAGGCAACCCGTGTTCGGAATCGGGATTGTCATTGCCGATAATCCTTCTTTTCCCGCACGCACCAGCATTGATGGAACGATTGTCTTCCGTCGTTGACTGATCTGCTATGCTGTCTGTATGAATGTTCCGTCACCTGCCGAAAACGAAGACACCGAATTTCAGCTGCTGGGTGTGCCTGTCAGCGAGGCTTCGCACGTCCTGCGCTCGCGGGAACCTTTTGAATTGCTCGTGTCGCAGTTTGTCGATGAACTCCGTCAGGGGAAACTGCCGTCTGTGGAACGCTATGCGCGCCGGTTTCCGCCGCATGCCGCACGGATTAGGGAAGTCTTTCCGGTCCTGGCCATGCTGGAGCACGCTCGAATTGCCAAAGAAGCCCAGTCGATCCGCCGCAATATGCCAGACCGTTTTCCATTCACACGGATTGGCAGCTGTGAACTCATCAGTGAACTGGGCCGTGGTGGAATGGGCGTGGTGTTTCAGGCTCGCGATCTGCAGCTGGACCGTCTGGTCGCCGTGAAAATTCTGCCGTGGCGAGTTTCTATTGTACCGGAATGGGTGGCGAGATTTGAACAGGAGGCACGCACGACGGCGCAGTTGCGACATCGAAATATCGTTCCCGTGTTTCGATACGGTCAGGAAAACGGCTATTGCTTTTTCATTATGCAGTTCGTGAACGGGATCGGACTGGATCGGGTTATCGATCGACTTCGCGCGTCCGATGGCGTTGTTTACGCCGAAGAAATTCAGCGGCAGCAATCCCAGCGTCTTTCAGGTAGTATGAACGTTGTCTCACCGGTGAGCGATGCGGCACAGCCAGCGGCTGGTACACCCCGTCGCCGCAAACTGACCAGAACGTCGTGGAGCAGCTTCACGAAAATCGGCGTCCAGGCCGCTCAGGCGCTGCGTGCGGCCCATGCTGCTGGAATTCTGCACAACGATATCAAACCGGGAAATCTGCTGCTGGATGCCGATGGACGCGTCTGGGTGACGGATTTCGGTCTCTCCCAGCCCATTGGCGAACAGCGTGCATCGCTGGAACACGTGGTTGCCGGCACACTGCGGTACATCGCCCCTGAGCGGCTGCTGGGGCAGCAGAGTGCGAGCTGTGATCTGTATTCGATGGGAGCCACATTGTATGAGCTGTGCCTGCAGCGCCCGGCCTTTGATCAGACGGACCGTGATGAACTCATGCGATGTATCATGGAAGACCGGCCCGTGCGACCTCGCTCCATCATGCCCGATTTTCCGCGGGGCCTCGAGACAATCATCCTCAACTGTATGGAAAAACATCCCGCAGATCGCTATCCATCGGCCGATGCGCTGCTCACAGACCTGCTGCGACATTCACGAGACCAGAGCGTCGGATCCACCAGCCGTCGATCATTCTCCGGCTTCTTTAAGGCTGTCCGCAAGCGTGTCTCCCGAAACACGGATCCGGATACCGGCAAGCGTCCTGAAGGCTAATGCCCAGCGGCCCCATGGAACAAAACTTCAGTCCACGGGTTGACAAGCCGCCACACTACAAAGATCTCCCTCTTCGACTTTGCTGAGAATCTGGTTCAATTCATCATCGCTTCACCGTTACTTAATGCCGGCATGCAGAATACCTGCAATCCCGTGCGGGACGTGATCCAGCCGGTTATCCAGTAAACAAGCGATTCATTCAGGCTCGCCTGTAATAGCTGAATGTAATTTGATTTTTCACCAGAGTTGAAATCAGCAGGAGTTTAAACTCATGAGTACCGGTTTTCTGATCGATATGGATGGCGTGATCTATCGAGGTTCTGAACTCATTCCAGGGGCGAAACAATTCATCGCAAAGTTGCTTGATGAGGACATTCCGTTTCTGTTTCTTACCAACAACAGTCAGCGGACTCGCAGAGATGTGGCCACAAAACTGAATCGTATGGGAATGCCGATTCAAGAGAAGCATGTCTTCACCTGCGCGATGGCAACTGCCCGTTTTCTGGCCCGACAACTTCCCAATGGAACAGCATTTGTCATTGGTGAAAGTGGATTGATGAACGCGTTGCACAGCAATGGCTATTCGATTGTCGATTCGCATGCCGACTATGTGGTGGTAGGCGAGGGAAGAACTCTGTCATTCGAACTCGTTGAACGTGCCGTCCAGCTGATTCTGGAAGGGGCAAAGTTAATCGCCACAAATATGGACCCGAACTGCCCGACGCAAACGGGTACTCGACCTGGCTGCGGAGCGGTTGTGGCATTGCTTGAGAAGGCCACCGGCGTGAAGGCATTCAGCGTTGGAAAACCCAGTCCAGTGATGATGCGTGCCGCGCGCAAGGAACTCGGTCTCGAAGCGGCCGACACAACCATGATCGGTGACACAATGGACACGGACATTCTGGGAGGGGTGCAGATGGGCTATCGTACTGTTCTTGTGCTGTCCGGTTCAACCCGCACGGACGATCTGAAAGACTTCGCTTACCGACCGGATCTCATCGTGGATTCTGTCGCGGATCTTGTGAATCCGTCGCCCGCAATTCAACGCGTCCTCAATGACCTGCGTCCCGCAGAATCGCTGCTGGTGGGTTAAGCTTTGATTCTTCGGTCTTCTAACTCTGTCGCGAAGCCGGAGATTCTGTTTTCCGCGATTTCCACTTTGACGGCCTTGTCACCTGGTCGAATACCAGTCCTTCTCGCCGCTCCCCGAGTTTCCGTGATTGTATTGCCGGTCAGGCGTATGTCTTTTGTTTCACCCGTGACTTCAATCGCGACGCCGTCGTCTCCTCCGCTGTTCTCGGGGCAATTTAAGGTGTCAGCGAAAATTGAAAAATGATCAGATAAAACGAGTTCTCGACGTCAGTTGATTCAGCCGCGCCTCGAGCCAGCTGATTCTGAAGTAGACGAAACCTGGATGATAGTCTTGCAGATTCGTTGAACGGGAGTTCCTCCACTACGATTTGTCTGGGAATTGTCCCAGAGATTACGCCGGATCAGCTGCTTTTTCTGCAAACGAGACAAGCTTCTCCAGCAAATCGTTCGATAGCCCCGTAACCAAAACCTGATGTTCGTTGAAAACGCAGGCGTGCAGGTCCATTCCCGCAAAGATCGTTCGCGTTAGTACGGGGTTGATCACCAGCATATGCAGGCCAACCCCGCCGAAGAAGAAGCTCAGGCGAACAATGTTGGTTGTCAGATAATCCGCCGTCAGTGCGCCCAAAACCAACCATGTGAGGGCGACATATCGGACGATCGCTCTCCAGCGATTTCGCTTACGAGTGATATGCCCGATAATCAGCACTCGCGGAGCCAACCACTGAGCGAGTGCCCAGGTGATTCCAGAAACGGAGGTCAGTCCTGCACAGAGCGATAGCCATGTGACCATTCTTCCCGGATACCCTGGCGGCATGCTAAGTCCGAAGTCAATAACGCCAAAGATGATTGAATCAATCAGCATCGACAGCATCAATAGTAAGAAGGCGATTTTCTGGACGGTCCTGTTGAGGGACGAAGGAGCTTTCAAATCGAACCACACTGGCACTGCTTCTTCTGCAATCGGCGCTCCAGTCACCATATCCAATTCCGGCAATACCAAACCGGAATGACACAAGATCCCTTCACTGTAAACCTCAAATGACGAATGAAACGGCATCGTCTCAACTGGTTTTGCTTTGGGAGGTGCGTACGGATTATCGCCTGTCTGTGTGACCATGTGCATGGTACCTTTTTGTCGATCATTGGAACGTCCAGACGGATTGTGATTAAACTGTTACGTTGAATGAAGGGTTCTACCCGGATAGAGTGTGCGAAATAAAAATCCCCATCCATCGCCATTGAAAACATGGCGCATTACATCATTTGCTGTTCATCGCGGAATATTTTGATGCCTGAGTCAGCGACAACGCGCTGCAGCCACTGCGCAGCGATTCTTAGACTGAAGAACCGCGAAGCGATTGGCAACAAACTTGACTGCCCCAGGTGTGGCAAACCGTTTGTTGCACACGCGATCAGACGCCGGAAGAAAACGACAGCGGCGGACACAACAGGCATTACAGATCGAGACTCCGACATTGGTCACCTGCCGCCTGCGACTCGGAACCGAAAACTCACACCGATCGAAGAAGCAAGAAGGAAACGTGATGCTTTGCTCAGAAAAAAGGAGGAACAGGCGAACGCTGACAAGCCAAAAGACGCGGCGTTCGCTTTGTTGGCACTGATTGTCTGTCTGAATGCACACCTTGCTGTCGGTATTACGATAATTGACAGCATCGTTGAGATCGTGGGATCCCTGGGTGAGTTCTCTGCACGTGGTGCCCGCGGACCTGGTATGATAATCATACTGACAATGTTTGCATGGTTCGGCACGGTACTCCCGCGTGACATCAATCAACGTGGTGTGGCAGCTGCGATTGGCGTTTTCTTTCTGATCGTGTGCGGAGTTGTCGGCTCGGTGACTGTGACAGCAGTGAATCGATTTCACGGATATGACTTTTTTGCAGTCCGCTGGAGTGCGGTTTATCTCGGTGGAGCGCTGATTGTGTTTTCGATTTGGGGCTATGGCAAAGAGTCTCCCCTGCAGTATGCCGAACGGATGATGTCCCGCGGACGGTTTGGTAAGGCGATGAGCGCTGTTGAAAAGATTCTTGAAAAAGATCCGGACGATCTGCGGGCACTGCAGATTAAGTCCGAGATTCGAGAGATGCTCAAAATGGGGTAATCAGACTCAGCAGGTGTGAGGTCCCATGAACCTCGGATTCTAATAACAGAGGAATCAAACTTCGGAGATGCAAAATGGGCAGGGCTCATATTAATGAATTGCGTCTCGGGTGTTTGATACCTGTTGAGGTGTTCCGCAGGACCGCGTAACCCTGTTGAAACTTGCCTTGGTGAAGCCTGTCCGGTGCAGATTAGTGGGAATCAGTGGAGATCAGCGTTGACTACTTTCGTTGCGGGAACACTCATGTCCGCTGATTGAACACTAATCATGACGGGTTTCCTCGGATTTGCATCTGAAGCGAGTGGTCTGTGACAGGAAAAAATTGGGGTAGTGAACGAGGCGACGAGTCCTGAAGTGCCATAATCAAAGGGACTCGTCGCCTCGTCCACTACAACTAGCCCTCAAATTGAACTGTAACATACCACTAGTGCATGTCGTCGTTTGGCGGCTACTGCTGCATTGGCATTCCTGTCGACTTATAAGCCTGCAAATATACGACTCCCGATTCGCACCATCGTGG
>JAGQQS010000933.1 GCA_020426105.1 Planctomycetaceae bacterium | reverse complement strand
GCAAACTACCCGTTTTGCACGATCGAGCCCAATGAAGGGATCGTGAGTGTACCGGATGCAAGATTGAATCGGATCACCGAATTCATCCCGCCTCAAAAAGTCATTCCCGCTATTTTGAAACTGGTGGATATCGCGGGAATTGTCAAAGGCGCCAGTGAGGGCGAAGGGCTGGGTAACAAATTTCTGAGCCATATCCGCGAAGTGGACGCGATTCTTCAGGTCGTCCGCTGTTTCCTGGATGAAGATGTGACCCATGTCGGCGGGGGCGTTAATCCGCTTTCGGATATTGAAGTCATCGAAATGGAATTGATGCTGGCCGACATGCAAACCCTGGAGAATTCGTTACCGAAAGCTCAACGCTCTGCGAAAAGTGGTGACAAGGATGCGAAACTGCGAGCGGTTGTGATGGAAAAATGCCAGGAAATCGTCAACGCAGGAAAACCACTGCGGAGTGCCGAATTTACAGACGAAGAACGCAGCGTGATTCGTGCAATCGGGCTGATGACAGCAAAACCAATTCTGTTTGTCGCCAACGTGGCGGAGGATGATCTCGAAGGAAAAAGTCCTCTGGTGGATCAGGTGCGCAGATATGCAGCGGAACATGGTGCGTCAGTAGTGCCAGTTTGCGCAAAACTGGAAGCCGAACTGGCAGAGCTGGATGAATCAGATCGTCAGGAAATGCTGGAGTCTGTTGGCCTGACGGAACCCGCTCTGGGACCGCTGGCCCGCGCCGCGTATAAGACACTTGGCCTTCAAAGTTACTTCACCGCCGGCGAAAAAGAGGTCAGGGCCTGGACGATTCCTGTCGGAGCCACCGCGCCTCAGGCTGCAGGAGTGATTCACAGTGACTTCGAACGCGGCTTTATTCGCTGCGAAATCTATACATTGCCGGATCTCGAAACATACAAAACCGAAAAAGAAATTCGCGCTGCCGGAAAACTTCGCGTCGAAGGTAAAACATACGTCATGCAGGATGGCGATATATGTCACTTCCTGTTTAACGTTTGAGACACCTTGCGGAACCACAACAAGTTGGCTCTAGAATTCTGCGGACGTCGTGTTGACTCGCCTTCAAATGGGAACTTATTCTTTGGAGCCGATCGCTGCCAGTTGGGACGACAACTGTCTGAAACAAGCGTCCCGCAAATGATCCGGTTCTTGCGTGACATTACAATGGATGGTGCCGCGTTTTTGTACCGGCAAGCGGACGCGTGCCGCTCGCCCAACGCTGTGAAGCATTTTTCCCGGTGGATTTGGTGGTTTCCAGAGTCGTAGACAAAATGGAAGGACCAGCGGCTGATAAGCCGCGCCGGCCCACCAGATTCACTCTCTCCAAAAAAAATACTTCACAGCGTTGCCGCTCGCCGTATTGAAACAATATCAGCCGGAGGGAATCATAGACCGTCGGAGACCGGTCACGGTGGCCAGCGCGCCAATCGCTGCGAAACCATGGATTGCGGGACGCAATGGCGTCAGAAAACGTTCATACGTGTGATAGGTCGCCATCACCGTCAATGAATTCAACAGCAGGAGCAGCAGTGTGGCACGCGCAAATCCTCGACGTCGACTGACAAACAATCCGATCGCGCTCGCTCCGAATAAAAATGGATGCCATCGACTTCCAGCTTCCCAAAGTCGACTCAACTTCCACCACGTCAATGTGAGCAGCTGATCCGGATGCTCCTTAATCCAGAGTCTGGCGGCGGCGGCACCTTGTCGGCTGTGCTCCTTTTCAAAGGCGATCCCCTTCAGATCGCTCGTGGCTGGATTATTGCGAATCTGTTCGGCAATCTGATCGGCTGTCTGTGATGTCCAGCTTCCGTGAGCGTTCCAGGCGGAGTCACTGAAGCCATCGGCGATTCCGATACCGCCCTGAGTGCCTGTCGGCATCAGGCTTTCCAGCACGATGCAGTTGCGAATCCACCACGGCAGTGTTAATGCCAGACTCGCCAGACAAAACGCGGCTAACGTCATCATCCACGAACTTCCGGAATTGTTGCTGCGCAGTCTGTTTCGGAACAGGACCACGGCGACGAGGATCCATAGCACAGGATACCAGGCGACGTAAAATGAACGAATGAAGACAAGTAACGTCAGGGCACCGCCACAGAAGACGGCGGAGAGACGATTCTTTCGTTCCAGAAACGTACCCAGCGCGACAGCAAAAACCGAACATGCGAGAGTTGCTGTATTCTCAGTCAGAAACGTGCCGGCGAATTCACGAAGGCGAGGATCGAGACTGCACGTTAGTCCCATCAGCAAGGCCGCGGCGGTAAAGCCCTGCCGCGCGAGCGTCAGGGCAACCACGGCCACACCGCCGGCACAGCACATGCAGTTGATGATTCGAATCAGGGAAAAATTCAGGGGCTGAATCAGGTCCACAGCCGCAATCAGGAACGGAAATCCTGGCGGGCGATATGCCGTCGGCTCAAAATGTTCGACGCTGCATTGAGGCTCACATCGGTTGGTGTCAGGCGGCTCGGCCAGCCCAAGCAGGACCGGCTGGTCACAGGGACAATATCCGAAGCCGAGGCCGGAAGCGAGGTTAAAACCCAATCGTTCGTAGCTGTCTTCGTCTCCGCCGTTGAGTGGCGGAGCGTGAAGAATACCATTCTGATGAGCGGCCTGAAGATACGATGCCAGGCTCAGGCAGAACACGGCCAGTCCAGCCACCAGCGGCGAGACACGAAGCCGCCGAGATGTTCCAACAGGCAACGGATCAGGCTTTTTTCCAGTAGACATATTGCTGTTCCGAATTGCGCAACCGTGTCAGATTGAAGTCAGGAGTTTCGCTGTTTTACCAGTTCAATGTTCATGAAACTCGCCCATTGTGGTGAGCATCGCAGCAACAGCGCGTCGAGCCCGCAGGCGATCGACCAGCCAAAATCCGGGATCAATGACCAGGCTTTCAGCCCGCCGCTCAGCCAATATCTTAGTGGCGTATGTCGTTCAATCCGAGTAATCTGCAGTTGCGGAAAACGCTGTTCGAACCTTGCCCTGTCTCGGAAAAAGACCATCCATGCGAGGGCACCATTGGCACCCGATAGCGGTCCGCTCGACGGAAATGACCACGACTGCGCTGCCGGATCGTATGCTTCATGGTGGGCGTACTTCAGGATCCAGTGTGCCAGCCAGCCAGGATACTGATCGGCAATCAGCACGCGTCCTCCGGGCATCAGACAACGCTGGCATTCAGAAAAGAAAGCGTCCGCATCCGGAATATGATGCAGGACATTCTGCATCCCGATGAACCGCAGACTACTGTCGGCAAATGGCATGCAACAGGCATCAAACGTCATCTCAACAGTCCGGTACGGCAAAATGTCGGTTGCCTTGATGTCCGGGATGATCTCTTTGACGAATCCAGCGCCAGCTCCCAATTCGATGGCTGGACCGTTGTGCGGGGTGCGATCCAGCACATCCTGATACGCCGCATAAACTTCCAGATACAGTCGCCTCAGCGCCGATTTTTGTTGAATTCTCTGAACAAGTTGATCTCCGCGGCCGGGGTCGTCGAGGTGGTTCATGACGTACGGCCCAGTCGCAGTCGAAAGAATCCGTAGACGGTCATTCTGAGCAGCAGCCAGCCATCGCGAAATCTTGAGATATTCGTTTCACCATAAGTCCTGGCCAGATAACGGATCGGAATATCAATCACTCCCAGCGCCAGTTCCGACGATGCAAATAACAGTTCAAAGTCACCGAAGGGATCGAAATCACCGAAGCGTTTCCGCCATTCCACGAGTCGCGCGTAGTCGCGGCGGGCGAGTAACTTGGTGCCACACAGGCTGTCACCAACGCGAATCCCCAGTACGTAACTAAGCGCTTTTGCGAAGAAGCGATTGCCCAGCAGATTCAGGCTCCGCATTGCCTGCCCCTCCATCGGATAGACAAGTCGATTGCCGTTAATAAATTCACCGTGCCCCGCGCACCAGGCATCATAGAATCGGGGCAATAATTCCGGTGGCATTGTCAGGTCGGCGTCAAGAATCGTCAGCAGATCGCCTGTTGCTTGTGAGAAGCCGAGCCGTACGGCATCATTTTTTCCACGCCCGGTTTGTTGCAGCGCCACGATACGGAAACGATCGTTGTATAAAGGTACCAGTCGCTGAATTTCTTCCCAGGTATTGTCGGTGGAATTGCCTTCAACAAAAATGATTTCGACTTTGTGTGTGGCAAACTTCGGCATACGAACCAGTGCGGATTCCAGATTGCCTCGTTCGTTTCGTGCAGGAATGACGATTGACAATGAAGGCGTGCCGGCAACAGTCGGGAGAGCCCTGACAACGACGACCCATGTCAGCGCCAGACGTCTGATACCCGGCAGGACAGGCAGAATGGCATTG
>JAGQQS010000932.1 GCA_020426105.1 Planctomycetaceae bacterium | reverse complement strand
TTGTTCGAAGACAGGGAAAGCGAGTCTTCTGCCGAGCCGAGGGATGGGACAAGTTCCATGTTTCTCGCGGCTCAGCAGGAGCTTTGCCCTCCCGACAGGAGCTTCGCCGTCGCGAACAGGTACCAAATGAGGTTCTCAGACAGGCTCCTGAGCGACGATGGTCGTTCGAACCGTACCAGTTTGACATTGCCCGCTTCCGTCAATTCTCCTGTGTGATTCGCACTTTTCAGCCAAAGGCAGCAATCTTCATGCCAGGACGGATGGAATGAGCATCAACGCAGACAATCGCTGCACAGCAGTCTGCGCCTGAACGATCATCGTCCATGTTGGCAGACGAAAGTTCGGCGCAGCGGTCCGTTTTGTGCGGTCGATTGCCTCTACGCAGCGGAGCGATAGACTAGTGTCAGCAAAAGTAATTTTCTGATGTCCGGTCCCCGGACGCGAATTGGCAGGAGAATGCCTGGGTTGTAAAGCGCGTGAAGCTGTCTGGCCGGGCCGATCGATTGAGTCGCTGACAACGATTACGGGTGGAATGCGGTCTGCTGTTGAATTTTATGAATCGTCTGCCTTCGATCGCTGAGCAGCCGATGTGATTGCTCAAACGGCGAAGGCCGGACGTTAAGGCGTCCGGGGTTGCGAAATATTACCGGGAAGATCACACGCACAAAGGCCCGTCCATTGGGATCTTCGCTCAAACAACGCGGGAAACGCAACACACTGGACGCGATGCTGCTGGCTGCAGTTATTTGCGTGCTGATTACTTGTGGAACCGTGACTTTTCAGAGCATTCAAAGGATTCACAAGAACTCTGAGCTCGTCGCGCAGACGCACGAATCACTCGGAGACATCGTGCAACTGGAGTCTGCGCTCACCAGTGCAGAGACGGCGCAACGCGGATACATCATCACGGGCGACAAGAATTATCTTGCTCCCTTTAATGAATGTACTGACAGGATCGATGCGCACGTCCGGCGACTGCATGAGCGGTTCTCTGACCTCGATCGACACCGCGACCAAATCGAATTATTAAAATCGCTCATCGACCGGAAATTGAGCGAGCAGCGAGTCACCATCACGCTTCGAAGCGAAGGTTTGCCGGAGGCAGCCGAAAATGTGGTAAAAAATGATACCGGCAAACAACTGATGGACCAGATTAAGGAACAATTGGGGGCAATGCGTACCGCGCAGGAGCAGCAGCTTGGTGAACGAGCCGCCGCGACGGATCACACATATTTCCGCGCCTTGTTGGCCGCTCTGACGTCCACCGTGATCGGACTGGGGCTGGTTGCGGCAGTCTTCTGGACGGTGCAAAACAGCCGCGAGAAGGCGGAGGCTGCTGCAGCCATTCTGTTTTCGCAACACGCGCGGATGCAGGTCACACTCGCCAGCATCGGCGATGGCGTCATTGTGTGTGATCATGAGTGCAAAGTGACGTTTCTAAATCCGGTCTCGGAAAGCCTGACGGGATGGTCAAACAGCGAAGCGGCGGGAAAACCACTTTCCACCGTGTTTAATATCGTCAGCGAAGAAACCCGTAAGCTCGTCGAGAATCCTGCGGCGCGCGCCCTTCGAGAGGGCAGAATTGTTGGTCTTGCAAATCATACCCTGCTCATCTCGAGGCAGGGCGTTGAAATTCCTGTTGATGACAGTGCATCGCCCATTCGTGATGCACATCGAAATGTTTCGGGCGTTGTGCTGGTATTCCGCGATGTGACACAGCGCCGGAACGAAGAGCGTCGGCTGTACGAGGCCGCAGAATTTACACGCAGCATCGTCGATACACTCGGCGAACTGGTGGTGGTTCTCGATCACGATATGCAGGTGCTGCATGTGAACCGCGCCTTTTCCACAACGTTCCAGATTGCAGACGACCGAGTGATGGGCAGATCCATTTATCAGATCGACGAAGGGCAATGGGACGTTCCGGAGATTCGAGAGCTCCTGAACAGCGCATCGAACGCCACTGCCCCCGCCAGGCATATCGAGATTGAGCGTCAATTGAATCGTGTGGGCAGAAAATCTTTGCGTCTGACAGCCAGCCGATTTGCCGCGGGAAGCGAACGCAATGAGGCCGTGCTGCTGGTCATTTCTGATGTAACCGAAGAGCGTCTTCTGGAAGAAACGAGTCGGCGTCAGGACCAGCACATGCGGTGGTTTCTGGAACAGATCAAAGATTATGCCATCTTCACGATGGACGCCGATTGTCGCGCGACAAGCTGGAATCAGGGAGTCAAACAGGTACTGGGTTTCGAAGAAGACGAATTCATCGGCCACGATATTCGAAAGCTGATTTTTACCCCGGAAGCTCAGGCTGCCGGAATTCCAGAGACTGAATTCTCCCTCGCTGCTCTGGATCAGCGTGCCAGTGATGATCGCTGGATGATGCGGAAAGGCGGTGAAATATTCTGGGCCTCCGGTATCACGACGTCGATTCGTGATCAGCATGATCAGCTGATTGGTTACAGCAAAGTCATGCGCGATCTCACCTCTTCAAAAGAGGCGCAGGATGGACTCGCAGATTTGGCAACCCGGCTTTCGGAAGTCGATCGCCGCAAAGACGAATTCCTTGCGACGCTCGCGCACGAACTTCGTAATCCGCTGGCACCGATCAAGAATGCCGTCCAGTTGATGGGACTAATGAAGCTCGATCCGGAGACAGATGAGCTCCGCCAGATGATGGCCCGTCAGCTGGAACAGCTGGTCCGGCTTATCGACGATTTGCTCGACGTGTCACGCATCAGCCGCGGCAAGATATCACTTCGCAGCGAAGTCGTTGACGTGACCGCCGTGATCAAGGCTGCGGTTGAGGCTTCGGCGACGTTTATTGAAGAAAGCGGTCAGCACCTGACAGTCAGTTTTCCGGGAGGAACACCAATCTACGTCAGGGGAGATTCCTCCCGATTGACGCAGGTAATTTCAAATCTGCTGAACAATTCAGCAAAATACAGCGATTTCGGCTGCCGAATCGAACTCACCGCACTGCAGGAAGATCAGGTTGCCGTCATCCGGGTCCGCGACAACGGAATAGGGATCGCGCCCGAG
>JAGQQS010000931.1 GCA_020426105.1 Planctomycetaceae bacterium | reverse complement strand
CGTATTCCCGGAGTTCCCGATCTGAGACAACACGCTGCTGCGATATTGAGGAAACGAAACAACAATTCGCTCCAGGAGTTCTATCGCGACATCGATATTTTTCTCATCGCGCATTAATTCGCCGACCAGGTCGATAATGTAATACGGTTGGCGGATCGACTTGAAGTTAGTATCCCGAATGGCCACTACCAGATCTGTGGTCCTGTCTGCCTGCTGGAATACACGCCGGATCGAATACAAATCTTCCGTAATCCAGTCAGGCTTTTGTTTCAACAATTCCAGATAATGATCGCAGGCGTCTTTGGGCTTATTGGTTTGTTCTAAATGCTTCGCCAACTGCAATCGCAGGGCGAACGCATCGGGGCGTGACGCAATGGCTTTCTCCAGCAATGGCCCGACTTTGTCCTGTTGCCCGGTGATGCCATAGAATTCGATAAGTTGCTCGTACAACTTTGACGACCCGGGCGAACGTTCCAGTTGTGATTCCAGTTGTCCAATCAGTGTTTTCAATTCTCCTGTCTGCTGCAGCACCGTCAGCGCCTGTGTCCGCGAGGGATCCGGATTGGTGCGATAGCGGTTAGGGTTGCGTGTGGCATTGGCCATTGTCGTCATCGGGCTGACAGTCTTGCGCAGCAGCATATGAGCCAGCTGTTTAGCGCGGTCCGTTTTTCCCTGACTTTGATACAGCATCATCAGCGATGCGAGGGCTGGCGGTTGATTGCTCGATTGCCGTTCAGTACGAGCAATCACCGCATCGGCCATGTCGGTCATGCCCAGACGTCGCATTCCGTCGACCAAAGTCAACTGCGTCGCCGAATCCAGCCGCAGACCGAACAATCTTTCGGCCGCCATGCGCGCACGTGTGTGATCACCAAGCCGCTCTGCCATGGTCAGCGCCATGAGTTCACGTCGCTGCAGCAATTTCTGATCACGCGCCATGATGGAATCCACGATTTCAAGCGCGTCTTCGATGTCTCCACGCTGGGACCGCAGTTCCGCCAGCTCGAAGCGAGCATTCGGATCGTTCTTCTGCGATTCACCAATTTCCACAAGAATTTCGACAGCTTCATCCTGCTCGTCGGACCACCAGAGTTCAGTGGCCAGATACGTGTTTTCAAATATCTTATCTTCTGCCGAAGCCCGGGCCACGCGGGCTCGAAGCAGACTCACCAGATCCGGCGAAACATCATTTCTCTTCAGGACTTCATGCACGTCCCGCAACAGCATGGCCGTTGATGAATCCAGCCGACTTGTGGGCCATTCGACCTGAATGTACTGGTTCTGTTTTCCATAAATCCATTGCATGCCTGTCTGGCCGCGTCCGGCACCTGACGAAGACGCGCGACGCGCCTTCGAAGCCGCTGCCGCTTCCGCAATCAGTCGCTGCTGGGTTTCAATTGTCGCGACATCCAGAGCCTGATCCAGGATCGACAGGATCTGAGCATTTTCTTCCTCAGGACCGAGCCGTCCGATCCACTGCATGAGTGAATTGGTCACCTGTGCTATATGCGCATTCCTGCGCTGCGACGACCGCGCCGCAGCCGCGCCTGTGGTTGCCGTCGGCGGGTTTGCGATTTCCAGTTTGGCCGCCTCGATCCATCGCCGGAAGACATCCGGGATCTGGTCGGGTGTTTCCTGCGTGAGCATGACGGAGATAACGCCTGCAAGTTCGCTGGCTTTTTTTGCTGAGGAATACATCTCCTTCAGGAGTGTGTCGGCCTCTGCGTCGCGTTTCGCCAGCTTGAGTTCTTCAACAACCTGCGTTGTAAACTGCTTGCCGCCGCCAAACCTGCCGCCGCCGATCATCACCCACTGACCGCCAATCTGAACATAAGCGTTGCCCTGACCGTCGTAGGCAATCTGCTGTCCGAATGTCTGGTCTTCGCCGTTCTTGTCGGCATCTTTCGATAGATCTTCAACACACTTGAGCATCAACGCCAGATCGTCCTCTGACAGCGGTGTCTTCGCAGCCGCAGCTTCCGCCCGGCTCGAACGAATGTTGCCGGAAGTGACATGCCGGGTTCGCAGCGAATTCAGAAAAAACTGCTCTTCTTCCTGCCCGCCGGACCTGGCCAGATCACGCGCGATCTGAAACCTGAGCGACTCTTCGTTTTTCAGCGAGGCGACATACAGCCAGTCGTAGATCGCATTCCGATGTGCGCCTTCGGCCTGAGCTTTGGCGGCAACCTGAGCGGCAACCGAGTTCGCATCTTCGGCCGGAGCTGAGTCCGGACCTGCCGCGTCCGTTGAGGCTCCATTTGTCTGTCTGGCGTCCTCTTCAAACTTCAGTTTCCAGCCAAAGGCAGCCATGCGTGCCACACCGTATTCGCGGGGCGTCCAGGTTTGTTGTCGCGAATTGCCACCGTAATAATCTTCAGAAATCAATCCCGTCGCCGCCTGAACCTGTCTCGAATTGTTCAACAATTGCAACGGCGACAGCTTCTTTGGAGCCTGTGTCTGATTGCCCTTCAGGTTTTCGGATTTTGCCTTTGCCTGATCTCGCTTGAACATATCCGTTGCGAACAAGCCTAACGTGTCATGCGGAATTGTGAGGGCGAGAATGCGATCGAAACGGGTTGTGGCTTCGTCCTTCTTCTCGAGTTTCGCCCAGGCCACCCCTTCGCGGTACAACAATTCCCAGTCCTCGCGTTGCTGACTGAGCAAGGGTTCGGTGATGCCAATGACCGCTTCGTACGCGCTTTGATTCAGCAGCGAATCGATGCTCCGCAGCAGCCGCGCAGGATCCTCTTCGCGAGCCGTCAGACGGACCAGAATCTCCATTGCTTCGTCGCGATCGCCACGAGACTGCAGCATCGCGACCAGCGGAAATTCGGTCTCATGCCCCGGTGCGACAGCGATTAACTGTCGCTGATAGCCGATTGCGGCATCAATGTCGCCGCTGGTTTCGCACAACTTTGCCAGTTGCTGCAACAGATTCGT
>JAGQQS010000930.1 GCA_020426105.1 Planctomycetaceae bacterium | reverse complement strand
AAAAATGCTGCTCCGTCACACTGCGGAGACGGGGCAGGCACTAAGCTCGATCCGAACGTAACATGATGCTCAGCAGAGCCCCCGCGACAATTCCCGCTCCAAACGCCACGCCGACAGACATGCCTGGCCGCGTTCGAATCGCCTCCTGAGCTTCTTCCAGCCCCGATTCGAATTGTTTGTTGACTCGGTCATACTGATCCCTGACTGCCTCGGTCGCGTGATTGGCATAATCCCGCACCGTCTCAGCCGCATTGGCGACAATCGACTCGCCGTTCCGAAGGGCGTTGTCAATAAACTGCTCTACTTCGCGGCGTGTCGTGCCGGTCTTCTGTTCAATCAGGCCGATGAGCTGATCGGTGTTTCCCCGCACTCGAGCGAAATCGTTGTCAGTAATCTCACCCCAGCGCTCGCGAACTTTGCCTGCGAGTTGATTCCACTGCCCCTTGATTTCTTCTGTCGTCGGCATAACTAGCTCCTTCAATCTGATAACTGAGTTTAGGTCGTGCGGACTACATCGAGAAATTTCGAATCCGCACGTTCAGCAGCCAGCCCTCAGGGCAGGTGCTGAAGAATCAGCGAGGCCGATGGCCCGCCTTGCAGCACGACAAGTTCGCGAATGCTGTGCCAAAAATAAAAGTGGCCCTGAATTCACAGAAACACACGGTTCAGAATGCGTTCCTACTCAGCATCCGCGCGAAAACGATCGCGGGGGCTCCGGACTGAACGCCCGGCGATCAGATTGGCAGACAGGCTTCGTGGGACTCCGGCGAGCGGTGATCGGGATGTGGCGGCACGGGCCGTTCGCGTACATAAGTTCATAACTTTTGACTCAGGTACACAATGGCGATGTGAGTCAGCCATGGGGCGACATCCCCTGAAGGGGTGGCTTCGCCATGACTATTGTACATGATTGCTATTACGATGAACTTTGCTGGATTCCGGACGGAGCCACTTGAATTCAAATTGCGATCGGGTCAGCATATTCAGCGGCCTTTCATCGCTTTCCAATCAAGTACCGTTTTCATCCGAGATACTGATTATGATTCAGAACAATTCAGCCACAGCCCTCAGTCTTTCCCGTCGTGAGTCCCTTCGTGCATTCGGTTTGGCGGCCGGGATGTTTGGATTCACGGGTGCGGTCAACCGCGCGGCGGTCGGGTCTCTGTCGTCGGTGACCGGGGCACCGGACTGGGCGAGCATCGCCGCTCAGTTCTTGATCGATCCGGAGATCGCCTACCTGAACACCGGATCTCTGGGAGCAATCCCCTGTCCCGTGATGGAAGAGATGCAGGCCGTCAACCAGAAACTCGAAAGTAACCCTGTCCAGCAGGGTTTCGGACCGGTCCTGGCCGACGCCGAAGCTGTGCGTCCAAAGATTGCCGACCTGTTTGGCTGCAAGACGGAAGAGGTTGTTGTCACGCGGAACACAACCGACGGGATGAATCAAATTGCCGAAGGATTGAATATGCAGCCGGGCCAGCGCGTGCTGACCAGTAACCATGAGCATGGCGGTGGATTGGGGGCTTGGAAATACCTCGTTAAGCGACGCGGTGTTTTTCTGGATGTGGCCGAACTGGGCGCTCCACCGGCCAGTGAGGATGAAGTCGTCGAAAAATTCAAGGCCGCGCTACGGCCCGAAACAAAAGTGATCATGTGCAGCCATGTCACATTCAGCAGCGGCGTGCAGGTTCCGATCGCGCGACTTTCGGAACTCGCCCATCAGCACGGCTGTTTGATGGTCGTGGACGGTGCCCAGGCACCGGGTGGCGTGCTGGTCGATGTGAAGGCACTGGGCTGCGACGCCTATGCCTCAAGTGGTCATAAATATCTGCTCGGGCCAAAAGGCACGGGGCTGCTCTATATCAACGAGAAAGTCAAGGACCAGATCACACCATTTGTTCTGGAAGACGGCTACGGAGTGTACACCGCGATTCGAGGAACATCGAACTGGACCGAAACCATCGGCCTTGGCAACTCACTGGATTTCGTGAAGAGTATTGGCAGAGAAGCAGTTGCAGGCCGACTGATGGAACTCAGAAATCAGATTTACGACGTGATCAGCAAAACTCCTGGCACTCAACTTTTCAGTCCTCCACCTGGCAGTTCGATGGCGAGCCATCTGGTTTGTTTCAGTGTCACGGATCGAGCAAAGCATCCTCTGCTGAGCGAACAGTTTGCGAAAGACAAAGTAATCGTGAAGGGCGTTGGCATTCAGGGAATCGACTATCGCATCACCTGTCACCTGTACAATACGGAAAAAGACATCAGTCGTTTTGCCGACAGTCTGCACAAAGTTCTGGGCCAGGCATAGTTCTGTGTCTCCGGGGATAGCGGAGGCGGCGCGGATTCCCGATTCCGTTGGGCGGGCCTTCGGATTTACCATCCATAACGCCA
>JAGQQS010000058.1 GCA_020426105.1 Planctomycetaceae bacterium | reverse complement strand
GACTGCCGCGGAGCAAGATTAGCTCCGTCACCATTCGGTCCAGAGGCTTGTCATCGCAAAGTGCGTCGTACAGAAACCAGCGAAACGGACCGGTCGTGTTCAGGCTGGCGTTGATCAATGTTGGATTTTCAGCGAGCACATCCTGCCAGTAACTGATCCAGTGGTCAGCCCAGCGTTCATCGGCCAGAAGCTGGTCAATGATTCTGGTGCGTTTATCGGGTGATCCATCCGCCATGAAGCGGCGCACCTCCAGTTGGTCGGGCAGTACACCGACGGTATCGAGGAAGACCCGACGAAGAAACGCGTTGTCTGTCAGAAACGCGGGCGAGGAAACCTCAGGTGCATCGACAGAGATCGCAGGCCATTTGGCGCCCTCTTCGATCCAGGCTTCCAGCATGGCTATTTCCTGAGGATTGAGTCCATCATCACCTGGCGGCATACGTTCATCAGAACTTTCTGCCCGAACGCGGCGAATCAGCTCGCTGTCCGAGGCATTGCCGGGAGTCAGGGCCGGAGTTTGGGAGTCTCCTCCCTTGATCGCCGCTTCGCGGGAGTTCAGCAGCAAGCCGCCGCTGGCCTTGTCACCGTGACAACGAAAACAATGATCGCGGAGTATCGGGAGAATTTCACTGTGAAACGCTCGGGACACCGCAATCGGGGACTCGGCCGATACCTTGAGCGCTCGCTGAATTTTTCCGACAAGAAACGCATCGATCGGATGAGTTGCAACCTGGGGGACTGGCGGTGCTGGATGTTGTGCAGCCCACTGCCGCGCGAAATCGTGCCGCATTTTCCAGAACTCATCCTGACTGGACGCCGCCCTGCGGCGGGAATCGGCGTCGAAAGCCTGAAGCGATTTGTCCAGGCGCGCAAGTTCAGCCTCCACGTCCGCATCGCTTAACATCACAGGTCTTGATGAGTTCGGGCTCAGCAACTGAAAAGAACTTCCATCGCTGGTTTCGACGGCGACACACAATTCCCCGGGGTCGCACCGAAATGCTTTGCCGCCGACGAGCGTTTCCAGAACAACGCGGCAGTGGCCTTCTGCATTGACGGTTACTTCGCCGAAAATTTCCTGCTGCCGATGCTCAGCAACTCGCAGGCCTGGCCGCGGTGGATCAGCAACCGGCGTCATCGGTTCTTCACCACTGGGAGAACCGGATACAGGCTTGCTCTTGGCGATGAGCTTGCCGTCCGCCCACAGGCGACTTAACCCTCGAACGCGCATCAGAACGCGATGCTTTCCCGGTGTCAGCGACAGCTCGGTCGCGAATCTGACCAGAACAGGTGGTTTCCAGTCCGCACGGATTCCCCACGCATCGTAGCGCTGCGGCAGGCGGTCGAGCAGAAAGGATTCGGTATTCCAGCGAAGCGTTTCAGCTGGCAGTTCTTCATCATTGTTGAGCCAGCGATTATGGTCCGGCATACCTTCGTGAAGTGTTACAAGCGTCCTGCCTGTTGGAAGTTCTCCGAGTTCCGGCATTATTTCCGGAGCTGGCTGCACGATGATTTCTTCTCCGACGCGGCGGAATCTTGTCTGCATGACTTTTTCGTCAGCCACCTCTCGATAGACAGCAATTGCATCCAGCGAACCACGGAAACTGTTCGCCGCCGCGCCGCGCTGCGACGACCCGATCCAGATCGCATCGTTATCAACAACAGGAGCTTCGGTCGTCGCGCCTCCCATATCCCATCTGCCAGGTTGCAGTTTCCCATCGATCCATCCCCGAATACTGGTGGGGTCACCAAACTGATACGATATCGCAATGTGATGCCAGTATTTTCCCGGCGCGAACCCGCTGGAGGTTGTCCAGCGATGCCACTGTTCACCAGGTTTCGTCTTACCCGTCTCTGGCACAGTCGCGAACAGGAAACTGACGCCGGCTTTGCCCTTCGTTTCACGAAGACGCAGCGCCCAGTTCTGATTGTCAGCCGCGACGTCGGCGGAACCCGTCCGTCCCTTTCCAATCACGTAAACATTTTGGCTCGGGCTGAGGGCATCAGCCTGTACCCAGGCTTCCAGGGTGATCGCATCGCCGTTAGTGAAATCGAACGGGCTCTGAACGCCGATGTCGTCGAGTGAACAATAAGAACCTTTTCCATCCAGTTTGATGGCCGTATTGTCCGGAAGAAAATCGGGATATTCCGGGGGGCGTGGTCCCGGAATGTCGCGATGCACACCTCCATGCAATTTCAGTGACGTGGCATCTTCCGCACCAAAATCCCAGCGTGCCACAGGGAGCCGATCGTCTGCGCTAGCTTGAGGAGCAAGTAGAGCAGCAAGGATCGCAAAAGTGGAGGCGATGTTCAGTAATATGAAGAGACCTCTACCTTCGGGGTCTCGTTTTAGTTGTACGCGGTTATGGAACATTTTAAGTCTGCGGCCTTCCAGTAAAGGCTTGCGATCAACACCGTGAAGCGTTATTCACGGCAGAATTCGGGATAATTCTGATTTCACTTGATTGTAGGGTGTGTGCGGCGAAGCGCAACACACCAGATGGCATAGCTCACAAGAAATGGTGTTTTTTCGCTGACGCTGCACATACCCTGCAAAACTGTTTGTTTAGTCAGGCGTTTCGTGTGACAATTCCACTGGAAATGTATCCGCAGTCCTGTACTCTGTTGACGCTGCGTCGTGTGATATTCGGAATCGTGGGATACTGCAGGGTTTATGACAGCTGTCACTCCTGCCGCGTGTGTGTTTCTTTTGAGTCACCGTTGACGACTGTTGACGTTACTCTTGTAACGAGGGAGCATCCTGATTTCGGGAGGCCTTGAAGACCTGACAGACTGTCTGGGAAGAACGCATGGGGAAGCGGTTACTGATCATTTGGGTTGTCATCCATTGTCTTTTACCATCTGCTGCTGCCGACAAGGATAGCGATGCGCTGATGTGGTCGCTGCGAGCACTGGAGCAGGTTGAACCACCACCGATCGATTCACTGCAGTTCTCTGATCGAGTCCGGAATCCAATTGATCAGTTTGTGCTGCAGCGACTTGAAGCGGCGGGGCTGGAACCGGCTCCGGCCGCTGATCGCCGGACGCTGATTCGCAGAGCGTACTTCGATCTGCTGGGGCTGCCGCCGACACCCGAGCAGGTCAACGCATTTCTGGCAGACAAAGCCGATGACGCGTGGCCACGACTGATTGATTCGCTGCTCGCATCGAAGCACTACGGCGAGCGATGGGGGCGGCACTGGCTGGACGTCGCGCGTTACGCGGACAGTGGCGGTTATGAGACGGACATTTACTACCGGAACGCGTGGCGTTATCGCGATTACGTTGTCAACAGTTTTAACAGCGACAAGCCGTATGACGTTTTTGTGCAGGAGCAGATCGCGGGCGATGAACTCTGGCCCGACAATCTCGATCTGGACCCACGACGCGTTTACAACGTATCGGCCGAAAAACAGCGACATCTCGAGGCTCGGATCGGGACGGGATTTTACGCACTCGGGCCGCGGATCCATGAGTCCGGCCTGGACGCCAAACGTCTCGCGTACGAGTCGCTGACGGACTGGGCTGATACAACCGCGTCAGCGTTCATGGGGCTGACGCTCGCCTGTGCGCGTTGCCACGATCATAAATTTGACCCGATCACCCAGGACGATTACTTCGCGCTCCAGGCCATTTTCGCGGATGCCCGCGAGATCGAATTGCCACTGTGGCACTCAATGGGTGAAGCTGACTGGCGGCAGAATTATCCGCGCGTGGTTGCCGTTCAGGAAGCGCGTGAAGCCTGCCGTCTGTTTGAGGCCAGCGTCCAGGGAAAAGCATTGTCGCCTGACGAGCTGGCTCAGAAGCAGCAGTTGCTGGCCGCCATCGGGCAGGCAGTCATGAATTTGCCAACGACGACAGCCGGGCAGGAAACGATCCCGTACGACGGACTGATGCATATTCCTGTGGCCAATGTACTGGGACGCGAGCATCCTGCGCTCATCCGACCGGTATATCTGCTTGATCGCGGGGAACTGCACAAGCCACAGAGTCGCGTGCGGGCTGCTCTGCCAGCATCGCTGGCTGCGGCAACAACAACATCGCTGGAACTTCAGGCTCCCTATGAGGCGCGCAAAGAGTTTGCGCTCTGGCTGACCCGGAAGGATCATCCCCTGACAGGTCGCGTCATAGTGAATCGAATCTGGCATTGGCACTTTGGTCGCGGGATTGTTGAAACACCAAATGACTTCGGCAACATGGGGCAGCCACCGTCGCATCCGGAGTTGCTCGATTGGCTCACGACACAATTTGTCCGGGATGGCTGGAAAATCAAGAACCTGCACCGCCTGATCATGAATTCTGCGGTCTATCGCCAAAGCAGCCAGTTCGAAACGGCCGGTAATCTAAGTGCTGATTTCGACAATCGGCTTCTGTGGCGGATGAATCGACGTCGTCTTGAGGCAGAAGCACTCTGGGATAACGTGCATGCGTCCGCCGGGACGATCAACCTAAAGATGGGAGGGCCACCTGTTGTGCCGCCGCTGGCGGAAGATGAAATCGCTTCACTGCGCGATAAGTGGCATTGGGTCGTCTCTGCAGATCCTGCGCAACACACACGGCGCGGCATTTACATCCTGGTGCGACGAAATTTCAAGTTTCCGATGTTTGAAGTTTTTGACACACCGGTCACGTCACAGAGCTGTCCTGTCCGCGACGTGACCACGGTGGCCCCGCAGGCACTTTGGGGTCTTAATAATGCGTCTGTTCTGCGACAGGCGATGCACATGGCTGGCCGGGTAGTCGGGGATGCAGGGAACGATCCGACAACGCAGGTTGATCGCGCATGGCAGATAGCTTTGGGGCGTCCACCGAGTGACGCAGAGTCGACTGCGGCAATCAAACTGCTTCATGACCTGCAACAGTCATCGTCGTCTTCGGCCCCGGAGCTGCCGGATTCGCTTCGCTCCGTGCCACCATCCCACGCACAGGCGTTAGCCAAATTGTGTCTGGCGCTTTTTAATCTTTCGGAATTCGCATTCGTTGACTGATCGAATGACCACGGTGATAACACCCGAGTAGAAAGCGAGCCGCAGATAATGACAGGATTCACCAATCGCCGCGACTTCATGTGTCACGGAAGCTCCGGCTTCAGTGCTTTGGTGCTCGGTAACCTTTTAGCTGCCGAATCCCGAGCCGCTGAGCAGAATGCCTTGAATCCGCTGGCTCCGCGGCCGCCACATGTTCCTGGGACAGCAAAGAGCGTCATTTTCCTGTTCATGCAGGGAGGTCCGAGTCACCTTGAGACATTTGATTACAAACCCGCGCTTCAAAAGTACGACGGACAGTTGCTTCCCGAAAGCCTTCGGGATTTTGACCTGGCGCAGATCAATACGGCTGATGCGCAGGTCATGGCACCTCAGTTTTCGTTCAGAAAACACGGTGAGAGCGGCCAGGAAATCTCGAGTCTTTTTCCGGAACTCAGCAGGCACGCAGACCGGATTGCGATTATTCGTTCCATGTACCATGACCTGTTCATTCACGGTTCAGCGATGATTTTGATGCATTCCGGGACGAGACTGCTGGGGCATCCGAGTGCAGGTGCATGGGTCACGTATGGTCTCGGTTGCGAAAGTGACAATCTTCCGTCGTACATCGCCATGACCGACAGCGTGTTTCGAAACGGCGCATCAATGTACACATCCGGATTTCTGCCGGCAGTGTATCAGGGGACCGCGATGCGGTCCGAGGGTGTGCCGATCCAGAATCTGCAGCGTGGTACAAACGTGTCGGCCACTGAACAACGGCTGTTACTCGACCAGATTAACGCCTGGAATCATGAGCACCGCAGAAACCGTCCGGCTGACAGTCGTCTGGACGCCAGAATTTCCAACTACGAACTGGCCTTCCGAATGCAGACGGCTGCACCGGAGTTGATCGATCTGTCCGAGGAAACTCAGGCAACGCGCGCACTGTATGGGATCGAGAATGGTCCGTCGGCACAATTCGGAAAAATGTGTTTGATGTCTCGTCGCATGGTGGAGCGCGGCGTGCGTTACGTACAGCTCATTTCCAGCGACTGGGATGCTCACGGAGACTGCAAAGGCAACCATGCCGCTCAGGCACAAAAAATTGATCAGCCCATTGCAGGACTCATCACTGATCTCGAACAACGTGGTCTCCTGGAAAGTACACTTTTAGTCTGGATTGGTGAATTTGGCCGCACGCCGATCCGGCAGGGTTCAAATGGTCGGGACCATCATCCATATGGATTCAGTGCCTGGCTGGCGGGCGGCGGAATTACAGGCGGCACCACAATCGGGTCCACGGACGACTTTGGGTTCAATGCTGTCGAAGACAAAGTGCACGTTAACGATCTGCACGCCACGATGCTGGGACTTCTGGGCATCGACCATGAACGCCTCAGCTATTATTTCGAAGGACGAGAACATCGGCTGACCGACGTCGGTGGTACGAATAATCTTGCCGCACGACTGGTTCGCAGATAATTGTATCCCTGCCCGCACGCGATGCGTAAGATGGGCCTGGATCCGGAGTGCGTGGCCTGGATGCAGAGTGCGTCGCCTGGTCGAGAGGCAGCAGTCTGACTCAGGTCCACGGGAAACTGCCCGATTTTAAGCGACGTCGGTCCGCTATTAAAATTCTGTAAAAATTGGAAACGGCAAGTCCGGGAGCGCGTCAATGATGAGAGCCAGATTGGTGACAGGGTGGTCCCATCTTCGCAGCAGCTATTGGTTTCTTCCGTCGTTGATGGCAGTGCTCGCTGTGGTCATGTCATTCGTGACCACTGCATGTGATCTGGCATTAGGCTCGCAGTGGATGGAAGACATCAGTTGGCTGTATGCCAACAAGCCGGATGGCGCCCGCGCGGTGCTTTCGACTGTCGCAGGTTCCATGATCACCGTCGCTGGTGTCACATTTTCGATGACGATCCTGTCGATCTCACACACGACATCCCAGATTGGACCTCGGCTGCTGAATAACTTCATGCGTGACACCAGGAATCAATTCACGCTGGGAATTTTCGTATCGACATTTCTGTACTGTCTGCTCGTCCTGCGGACAGTCCGGAATGGCGGCTCAATTGACATCAATGCCGGCGGGCACATGCAGGAGGCCGCGGCATTTGTGCCTCACATCGCCGTTCTGGTGGCGTTGCTCCTCGCAATCACAAGCGTGGGTGTCCTGATCTTCTTCGTGCATCATATTCCCGAGAGTATTCATATCTCCAATATCGTGGCAAACGTCGGCCGAGAGTTGAATACGAAAATCGAAGATCAGTTTCCATCACATCTGGGACTGCCACATGAAGATGAGTCGGAACGCGATCCGCAGGCTGCACTGCCTGAGACGTTTTACACGAACGCCTGCAAACTGACCGGTGTAAAGGCCGGGTATGTTGAATACGTGGATACGGAGGGCCTGATCGCAATCGCGACCGAACATGATCTGGTGATCCGGTTGCGTTGCCGGGCCGGTGATTTTGTCACGCCGCAAACCGAACTATTGCTGGTCGCTCCTGCATCCCGGATCGATGAACAAATCACAACTCAACTGCTGGCGACATTTGCGACTGGCTCCCAGCGAACTTCAAACCAGAATCTGCGATTTCTTGTCAATCAACTCGTGGAAGTCGCCATGCGAGCGCTCTCCCCGGGTGTCAACGACCCGTTCACGGCGATGAATTGCATGGACTGGCTGCAATCCGGGCTGGAGAGTCTCGCCAATCGAAAGTTGCCTGACGCACATCGTCACGATGACAATCACAATCTGCGAATTGTCACGGAACCCGATACATTTGCAACTTTCGTTTCCCTGATCAGTGATCAATTGCGCCCCTATGCGGCCGCGGATCGTAATGCTGCGATACACATGATGGAGATGCTGGCAAAGGTCGCCGCTGTCACGGAACACGCCGAGCGTCGCCGCGTCTTGATTATAAGTGGCAGTCGATTAAGGAAAGAATGCCTCAAGGCCCTCTCAGACAAGAGCGCCTTACGAATGCTGACCGACCGCTACCGTTCGTTGATCAGATTGGGTCGGGACGCGGCCTATCGTGAACAACTCATGGAATCCGGACACTGGATTGGCGGCCGGGCATAACAACGAAGAGGCCAACCTGAAACTTTCCAGGCGAAGCAGGTCGATCAACTTCACCCGGTCAAAAATCGTGAAATCCCACTGAAGTCCCCGCCTGCTGGTATACCCCACCTGACTGCTTCGAATCGCAAACATCATCTGCAGGCGGTGAGTTTGACGATTATTCCGGTCGGTGGAATTGTGCCTGAATTAATTCCGAAAGGTCGCTGGGGGAGTTGAACCCACTTGTATTTTTCGTCGGAATGGTCGTCGATAGATCATAGGCACGCAGATCGCAGCGAATATAGCCAATGGAAGGCTCAGTGATGCATGACTATTTTCGAATCACACAAATCCTCCCTTTTTTCCTGATCTTCATGCCAGGAATACTTGTGGGAGACGAGTTTCCGGTCTCGATCATGAAGTCACAGCACGCTGCGAATCCATTTGCCGGATTGGATGCCGTGCCGCTTAAAAATGTCACTGGTTCAGAATGCACGCACGTGAGCACTGAAGGATGTGTCCCTGCTGATATTGCATCATATTCCACCGGCTTGCCTCCGGTCGACTTCAACGGCAGTGTCTGCGGATGGCTGAGAAGTCTGACTTTTTTTGCCGGAATCGACGGGTCGAAGCAACCTCAGGATTATGGAGTTAATGCGAATCTGGGATTGCAGGGAAACGTCAATGCAGGTTTTGCACTCGACGATACAGCGGGACTTGGCCTGCAGTTGGGCACCGGAATCGTGGGCACACAAAATGCGGTGCGTGTTTATGAGTTGTTGGGGGAAGCCACAAGCCGGACACAGTCCTACACGACAATTGGCCTGTTTCAGCGCACAGACTCCGGACTCATCTGGGCGGTAGCGCACGATTTTATGGTCGAACAATCGTACGACAGATTCATCCTGTCGCAGTGGCGTGGTCGTGTGGGATACGATGTCGATGAAAACAATCAGTTCGGCATTACCGCTCAGCTGCGTGGGTTGACGGATTCGGGAAGTTTCAACGGAGGGCCTGTGTCGCTTCGTACGATCAATCAGAGTTCATTGTATTGGCGACACGTTTGGGAGTCATCGACGCAGACAGCCATGTGGGTCGGCCTTGCGGACAGTCATGGCGAAAACAATGCCGTTACGGGACCATCCGCGTCGCAATCGACGGTGCCGTTATTTGGTGCCGATTTTTTATCGCCACTGAATGATCATCTTGCGTTGTATGGCGAAGCAAATTTGATCATGCCGTCGGACACAGGCACGGTCGACGCATTCCTGGGGTTTCAATGGTTCCCGGGCGGAGGTGCAAAGCGGGCTCGCAGGACACGATTTGAACCCGTCTTTTCGGTGGCGGCTCCCACATCATTCTCGGTGGATTTGCGGTAGTTGATCGGCGATAGCTGATTTGCGAAAACCGAAGTCAGCACCTCACAAACGGCTGTGGTCGGCCAAACGCAAATCCCTGATAAAATGCGAAACCGATCGTATCACAGGCACCGATGGATTCCGGTGTTTCAAGACCTTCCGCAACGGTGTTGATGCCCAATGAGATCGCGGTGTCATGCAGCGTTCGAACGAGGTGTTCGTGGAGCGCTGCGGGCGTTCCCAGATCCTTGACGAGTGATCGGTCGAACTTAAGATAGTCCGGAAGAACCTGCGCCAGTTCCAATAACCGTGACTGCCCTGCGCCGAAATCGTCGAACGCAAGCTGGATGTCCAGATCTCGAAGTGCCGCGGCAAACTCGCGGAGAATCTTTGTCTCCGGCACAGCCTCCTCATGGATTTCCAGAACGAGCTGACGATTGTTGGTAAGGTTCCTCAATTCCTGCATTGAACGAATGAGTTCTTCACCCAGCACTTCGTTCGGATCCGTGTTCAGAAATAATGCTCCGGGCACGGCAGCTTCTTCGATGGCTCGCACGGCTTCTGCACGACATTTTTGACTCAGTCGCGTCGCCTGTCCCAATCGTGTGGCAACTCGAAACAGCTCCAGTGGCGATTCAAGACCGGAGACGTCCGTCCGAACGAGTGCTTCATAGCCAAAAACTGCACGATCAACTCCGGTCACAATGGGCTGAAAATGAATATGCATGCGCCCCTGATTGAGCACTTCATTCAGTCGCGAGATCTGCCAGCTTTGTTCTGGCTGGTCAGCCACGCAGGTGAAGTCCGCATGCGGCTGCGCTTGTCGAATTATCCTCATTTCAATATCTGCGAACTGAATCAGGTCGTCGATTCCTACGGGTGTCGGAACTGAAATTCGCACGCCGTTGACAAAAGTTCCGTTCGTACTGCCCAGGTCCTGCACGATCACGGCGACTGGAGTATGCAGAATTTCTGCGTGGCGTTTGGAAACGCTGCGCGATGTAACCTGCAGATCGCACGACCCATCACGGCCAATCAAAAATGGAAACTGGTGCATCGCAATCTGCGACAATCCTGAGTGATTCGGCAGACAACCTTCCAGCAGCCATTGTACTTCGCTTGCCGATGCCGAGTACGCCGTCGGGGCGACGTGATTCATGATCGTCATGACTGGGCCTCCGTATCACGGCTCAATGGTTTCACGGCCAGTTGCAGCGTTGTGTCGTTTTGAAGACTATCGATGGAAGATTGAACGGCATTCGTGACAACTCCATGTTGCCTGTCACACACGTCGGCCAGCTGATCGCAGATCTCAAACATCCCGATTCCCCCGCTTGATGCAATGATTTTCAGATTCTTGTGCACGGCGGCCAACTGTGTTCTGCAGTCGTCATCCCCGGCGAGTTCCTCCGACAGGATCAGAAGGTGGTGCTCCGCTGTATTGAGCATCGCAGAAGCCACAGCGACCGAGCGTCCGAAATAATCAAGCTTGCCATTCAGGCTCGTCGACATCGTCACTCCGCGATGAATGGCAATTTGAATTCGCGAGCGAGCCTCAGAAGTGACTTG
>JAGQQS010000929.1 GCA_020426105.1 Planctomycetaceae bacterium | reverse complement strand
TCATCGATCCCTCGCAGAAACACACTGTTGCAGGATGTGACCTTCAATCGAACCCATCTATCCGTGTAACGACCATTACTGTTCCATGTCAGGGTTACCTGGTCTTCCCATCTTTTCTCGCCAGCGTTTTCGATCCCACGTCGCATCAATAGTCCGGCCTTAAGGATCGTCTGAAAGCCATTGCAAATGCCGAGCAGAAGTTTGTCGGCCTGCAGAAACTCACGCATCGCTTCATTCAACCGGCCTCGAAGTTGGCGGGAAAAAATCACACCCGCCCCAAGATCGTCGCCGTAGCTGAATCCACCGGGGACACAAATTATTTGATAATGGCTGAGCAGCAAGGGGTCTTCAAGCAGTCGGAAAAGATGGATCCGATCTGCCGCTGCTCCGGCCAATTCAAAAGCGTGCGCCGTTTCCACGTCGCAGTTCGTACCGGGTGCACGCAATACACAGACTCGAGGAGCAACCATGAGATTCAGTTCGACTTCCAGCTGAAGTGGACGTTTTGAGTATTTTCCTTTGCAGGACGGGTTTTACCAACGATTGCCGCTGATTTCACCCGGTCGGCCAGTGACAGCTGCGAATTCTTGCGGTTTGCAGTATTGGATTCGCTGTCAAAAACCTGCAACAATTGGGGCTTGTGCCGAACTGCCACCACAAATCACGAGATCCTGACCATGCTGATGCCCGTTCCTTCGATCGCTTCATTTCTGGTTTTGTGTCTGATGTTCGTTACCGCGCCAGCTAAAGCTCAGACGCCTCCCGAAGATCCTTTTGCACTTGGTGTTCGGAATACTGAGCCGGTATCTCCTGCGGACGAGTTACAGACGTTCGTCGTGCCGGACGGATTTCGAATGGAACTTGTAGCATCGGAACCGGAAATTGCGAAGCCGATGAATCTGGCGTTTGATGTCCGCGGGCGGTTATGGGTTAGCAGTTCACTGGAATACCCGTTTGCTGCCGCTGTGGACGTCACCCCGCGGGACACGATTCGCGTTCTGGAGGATAAGGACGGCGACGGCAAATCCGATCAGGTCACCGTATTTGCGGATCAGTTGAATATCCCGATCGGGCTCCTGCCGTACGGCGACGGCGTGATCTGTTTCAGTATTCCGAACATTTGGTTTCTTCACGACACTGACGGTGACGGAAAATGTGATGCGCGAGAAGTGCTGTACGGCCCATTCGATACGACACGTGATACACACGGAATGTGTAATGCGTTCAGACGGGGAGATGATGGCTGGATCTATGCGTGTCATGGATTCAATAATCAGTCTGATGTTGCCGGCAAAGACGGCCACCGGGTGAAATTATCTTCAGGCAACACATTTCGCTTTCGTCCGGATGGTTCACGGATCGAGTTGTACACGCAGGGACAGGTGAATCCCTTCGGGCTGACGATGGATCGATATGGCGATATCTATTCAGCAGACTGCCACACAAAACCTGTCACTTTGCTGTTACCAGGCGGATGTTACGATAGTTTCGGCAGACCGCACGACGGTTTGGGCTATGTCCCTAACGTCATGGAACACCTGCATGGTTCGACGGCGATCGCCGCCATCGCCCTTGGTTCAGACACCAGTTTTCCTGCGGAATATGCCGACACAACATTCGATGGAAATGTGATGACATCGCGTGTGAATCAGAATATTCTGAAACGCACAGGATCAAGTGTGCGGGCGGTGGAGCGGCCGGATTTTGTCAGCAGTCGTGATCCGTGGTTCCGACCGGTCGATCTTGTGGCGGGCCCGGATGGATCGCTGTACATCGCAGACTTCTACAATCGCATCATCGGCCACTATGAAGTGGATCTTAAGCACCCAGGGCGCGACCGTTTTCGAGGCCGTATCTGGCGCGTTTCCTATGGAAGTGATGAGGCGTCAGCACGAAAATCAATGAACTATGGTGAGGATGTGTCTCAGTTGTCCGTGCCGCAGTTGCTCGACGTGATTCGTGATCGTCCCACGGCTCAAAAAAATCTTGCTCGTGACCGCATCGCCGACCTGTCAGATTCGAAGACGCCTGCGATTCTGAAGCAATATGCCAGTGATGCGGACGTCACCATACGCCGCTATGTGTTGTGCCTGCGGGCTCAGCGACAGGAGTTATCGGCAGAGGAACTCGCTGCTGCCACGCACGATCCGGACGAACTGGTTCGGGTACACGCATTTAGGGTCCTGCGGGAGTTTTCCGGCGATTCAATCTCCGAGGCCGACGCATCCGCGTTGCTGCGAGAAGGATTCGGCGATCTGTCAGCGCATGTCCGTCGCGCGGCCGTCGCCGCCGCGTCGCGGCATCTTTCGGAGACGCTCACGGCGCCACTCCTCAGAATGCTGCACACGACCGATCTGGCCGATATTCATCTGCGACATTCAATCCGAATAGCGTTGCGTGATCATCTGCTGCACGAAGACTGGTTCCGTGCTCTGGCATCACAATCGCCGCTCACAATGGATCGACTGGCACTTGCCGATTTGAGTCTCGCCGTGAAGTCGGAGGC
>JAGQQS010000928.1 GCA_020426105.1 Planctomycetaceae bacterium | reverse complement strand
GGCGTGGACAATGCCTGCCGTTCCCTCTGTATTCTTCGTGTCGTCAATATGGTCCCAGATGGCGATCAGCAGATGCGAGTAGGCTGCGATGTATTCCCCAGCGGCTTGATACCGACGATGGCGCCGCTGGCGATTTTCGCTTTTTAAATCATGGGAATACAAGCGATTCCGCTGATCTTCCGACAAATCAAGGTCGTCTTGAAGCAGTTCAATCTGTTCCTCCACTGTCGCACCGCATAAAGAATTTGACAGATCGCCGGGCGTGAACGCATTCCGTATCGCCACCGGAAAACAGCGTGGATCGTCATCGTCAGGTATTAGCTGTCGCAAGTCGCTGACCCTCTGATCGTTTTCACTTTTCAGTCGCTCCAACTCTTCTTCGGTTGCACCAACTTGTGGTTGGCGTACAAAAGTTGACGCTTGTCTGTACATTTCCAGCGGAACAGGAAGTGGGCACATGAGGCGGAAATAGTCGTTGGCAAACTCCGGCTGCAGCGCCACCTTCGCGACGATCTGGTCGGCCCCCGGAGCCAGGGAGCTTAGTACGACTATGGGCGTTTCCCCCAGCCCAGGCCACTCTGCAAAAAATCGTTCGTAGACGTCGCCGTGTACCTTGTTGGAATGACCTGGAAATTCGGGTGCCTTTCCAACGAGCGGAGCCAGGGCGGCCTTCAGCTCGCTTGCTGCCGATTGATGCGGTGTTGCTCCCACGCCCGATGCGCCGCCCGAAACTCCGTGCCGCAAGAACCGAAACAATTGCTCGACTTGGCGAGTCAGTCGTTCTGGATCGGTCGGGTCCATGTGACCTGTCACTCCCACAATGAATGCGGGCTGACCCTCGGATTTAGAGTTGGCGCCGACGACATTCCCGCTGACTTCCTCGCTGTTTTCCGAGACGGCTGACTCTTGAGGCTGCTGGTTCATTCTCAGGTTCTATGATCAGTGGTGCACAATCGAGCTTCGAATTTGATCCGCAGTCATGATAGCTCCTCCGAGTGGACGAACAACAGCCGTCAGAGAGGATGGATTCGTCCTTTACACAGCCTGCTTCGACCATCAACCCACAAGCAATTTGGGCGAGAGCTTCGCTGTACGAAGGACTACGGGTCACCACTTACAGATTCAGAATTTGTGCACGACTGAGTTGAAGGTTCCATTTCATGCGAGGTGTTCAGCAGCCCCAGTATCCTTTCCGCCTCTTTCTCCATGATCCCGGCACGCAGAAACTCTTCCCATGTGCGTTTAGGCGACAGCAAAACGTCTTTCTTTTGCTGGCGCGGTATCTCGCCGATGGCGGTTTCATACGTACCAAGGCTTCTATCCGTTTCGCTCATCATGGCAAAAATATCCGCGAGATCGAACATCCTCCACCACCGCTCATTCGCGTGGCGCAATTTTGAATCTTCCACCTCAAACGCACACAAATG
>JAGQQS010000927.1 GCA_020426105.1 Planctomycetaceae bacterium | reverse complement strand
CGAATTCTTACGAATCCGGCTACGACAAATCTCAGACCTGAAGTTTGATGCTGTTGAACTTAAACAGTTTTTGGGCGGCTACATTCAGTCCACTTCTACCATCCCAGGACGTGGGCAAAAATCAGGGGGGCGACGATCGTTGCGTCGGATTCAACAATGTATTTCGGGGTATCGATCCCCAGCTTGCCCCAGGTAATTTTTTCGTTCGGGACAGCGCCGGAGTAACTGCCGTAGCTGGTCGTGGAATCACTGACCTGGCAAAAATAGCCCCACAGTGGAATGCTGCGGCGTTCGAGATCCTGATGCAGCATCGGGACCACACAAATCGGAAAGTCTCCCGCAATTCCTCCGCCGATCTGGAACATCCCCAGTGAATTCTGCTTTGTTGTTTCGGTATAGAACTCGGCCAGCCAGGTCATGTATTCAATCCCCGTCCGGACCGTGTGCACATTGCTGATCTCACCGCGAATCACGGCCGCCGCGTACATGTTGCCCAGTGTCGAGTCTTCCCAGCCGGGCACGATAATCGGTAAATTCTTTTCGGCCGCCGCCAGCATCCAGGAGTCTTTCGGGTCAATCTGGTAATGCTCCCTGTATTTGCCGCTGAGTAACACCTGATAGAAGAATTCGTGGGGGAAAAATCGTTTACCCGCGCTGTCAGCCGCCGTCCAGACTTCAAGCATCGCGGTTTCCATCCGCCGCATGGCCTCGCCTTCCGGAATACAGGTATCCGTGACGCGGTTCATGTGACGTTCCAGCAGTCCCTGCTCGTCTTCTGCTGATAACTGGCGATAGTGCGGAACTCGTTCGTAAAAGTCGTGAGCCACGAGATTGAAAACATCTTCTTCAAGGTTGGCACCTGTGCAGGAAATCAGATGAATCTTGTCCTGGCGGATCATCTCAGCGAGCGACAGACCCAGCTCGGCGGTGCTCATGGCGCCTGCCAGGCAGACCATCATCTTGCCGCCCTGGTCGAGATGCGTGACATAACCTTTCGCTGCGTCAATCAACGCGGCGGCGTTAAAATGCCGGTAGTGATGATTGATGAACTGAGTCACAGGGCCGATTTTTGTTGAGGTTTGTGCCATGCTTCTGGTCCGGTCGAGAATAACGGGAAAACCCGATACTATAGTGGGCGGCGTGTTTGACGCCACTGGTGACGGCCATCAATCCGGTGGAATCGAATCCAGTTTCTCAGATGCGATTTGGCCCTGACCGTTCACAATCCAGCAAGTCGTCGAAAATGAGTGAATCGATTTCAAGCGTGAATGAATCTGCTGATGCGCCGCGACCGGATCCCGTTCCGGTCGTGCCGGAATCCGGTGTATTGCTGGGAATCGACTATGGCACAAAACGCGTGGGTGTGGCCGTTTCAGATCGTGATCAGAAATACTCCAGCCCGTTGCACAATCATGAGCGACACGGCGCGCAGGTTGATGCTCGATTCTTCCGCAAGGTGGTCGAAGAATATCGTCCGGTGGGACTTGTGATCGGGCTGCCGATTCATCTGAGCGGCGACGAAAGCGAAAAATCCCGCGAAGCCCGCTTGTTCGCGAACTGGCTCGGGACCACCACAGGCTTACCCTTCACATTTCAGGATGAACGCTTCACGTCATTTCAGGCGGAGAAGCTGCTGATGGCGGCTGAGCTCTCGCCGAAAAAACGCAAAGAGCGCAGGGATAAGCTGGCCGCCCAGATTCTGCTTCAGACGTTTCTGGATGCCCGCATGGCGATGAAGCAGGCTCCGTCGGGAGAATCGTGACCGCACCTTCACCGCGCACGAGCCTTCACCGTGCTTCATCAATGGACGGTGACATGACCCACAGTTGTTCGCCCGCTGCCAGCTTGTCCGACAGTAGCGAAGTTTTGAAATTAGTACGTGATATCATTCGGCATCAGGCCCCATGCCGGCTCGTCTGGCCTGAGCCACAGTTTTTCACTGACAGAGCGCTACAGTCTTTCAAGAATGCGCATCAGTTCCGCTGTGGCCGCGGGGTTTCGGAGAATTCCTGAATGTGTGGCGCGAACAATGAACTCCGATTCTACACCTGGAATCCTGGCGCTCGCCACCGCCACGATTCCGTCGCCCGTATAGCCATCGGGCAGCAGATAACCCGTGCCAATAATACTGTGCGCTGAAACCCTGCTGCCGCGCCGCAGGCGGCTTGTCGCCTGCATGATGCTGTTGCCAGGAAACAGGTGATCGATGCTCGTCGGAGGGCGATTGGCCGGGTTGCGAAACAATCCCGGGTTTCCCCGAATCAAACCTCTGGACTGCTCCTCCACCTGCTTCGGTACTTCGATCAGCCAGCGCCCGAGTTTACCGACGGGACTTTCAGTCCAGTTGGATCCGTGCTGAGGTGTCGCGATAAAGACGACGTTCCTGACATATGGCACAGGCTCAAACAATAAAGCGGATACCACAGGGTCCGGCAGCGGACCGTCGTCGAAAACCGTGCTCAAAGGAGCATCAGATACTGCACACCATAACTTGTCGTCGCTGTAGCTTACCTGCAGTCTGGCAATAATTCCTCCCATGCTGTGCCCGACGAGAACCGTCTGATCAAACGCCGGATCGCTGTTCGCTGGATCCAGCAACATACGTGTCTTCAGCAGCTCTTTTCGCAGATCCGCCGCTGACCGCACGTACGGAATTCCGGTCGGATACTGATACACCCAGATCTGGTATCGCGCGACAATATTCGGGTCTGAACGAAACGCCGTAATCATCTCCTGCCAGGTCAGCGCATCCGAAGCCAGCCCATGGATCAGCACGAGCGGAATACGACCCGGCTGATAAGGTTCCAGCAGATAGAGCCCGGTCGCATTGAACTCAGACGGTTTTCGAAATGCCGTCCAGTAATCGCGATGTGGCGGCAGCGCTCGTCCTTCGAGCGTTTTGGCGCCCTGAAACACAGCGGGCAATGTGGGGGCTCGATGCCATGCACAACCGCATGCGCAGAACACCATCAGGATCGGCAGCATTCGCTGGACCCATCGACGCAGGCGCAGAAGTTGCGGAAAACGTGCAGACATAAGCTCGACAAACAGACATCGCACCGACCAAAACGGCGATCTGGTCTTGTTACGAAGCTCCGGAATTCTACGAAGACATCTCAATTGGGGAAAGTTGAGTTTTACTGGCGAGCGGCATGCGTCAGCTTGCCGGTACAATGCTCATCACTTTCACAGCAGTCGCGACATCAGATCCCAGCCCTGCGGCAGTTTAATCGCGGACGCGGCGGCTGATACTTCGCTGTAAGTTGTGGCATTGTCGGCAACAACGCCTTTGCCGCACAGGGCAAATGGACAGTAGCCGTGGCTATGCGTCCTGGTGCGAAGAAACGTGGGGTGATCGGGACAAATCAGCAGGCGATAGTCTCCCTGCTGTTTTAGCCAGCGGTGCAGGGGGCCTACGATGTGCTGATCGATGTTTTCGACAGCCCGGACTTTTTCATCCACATGACCTTCATGAGACGCTTCGTCAGTGGCCTCGACATGCACAACAACAAAATCCACGTCCGGGCGGGACAGCGTTTCGATCGCGGCTCGACCCTTGGCGGCATAATCGGTGTCGAGATAACCGGTCGCGCCAGCGACTTCGACAACTTCCCAGCCCAGTAGCCGACCGATCCCACGCAACAAGTCAACCGCGGTGATCACGGCTCCGCGAACCTTGTAACGTTCCTGAAACGGAATGAATGCCGGCCGCTGTCCCATTCCCCAAAGCCAGATTTGTGTTGCCGCAGGGTCACCGCCGGCGATCCGCTGTCGGTTACAGGCGGCTTGCGCAAACAACTCGCGACTGCGATCCATCAGTTGCAGCAGTTGATCGGCTCCTGGACCGGTCGGAAGATATCCGGCAATGGGCTGGTCGGTAATATCATGTGGCGGAGTACTGTCGGTTTGCCGAGTGAATGGAGCTTCTGTACCTCGACTGCGGTACAGCAGGAGATTTCGATAACTCACGCCCGCATGAAATTTCCAGTGACTGTCACCACATTGATCGCGCTGCATCAGTTCAATGAGTTCCCGAGCCATCTCGGACGGGAACTGCCCGGCGGTGAAACTTTGCATCCGTTCATCGGCGACCGTCACGAGGTTGCAGCGAATGGCCCAGTCGCCGTGATTCAGTTCGATCCCCTGTGCCGCCGCTTCCAGAGGTGCACGCCCGGTATGGAATTCGAGTGGGCTGTAACCAAACAGACTCATCGTGCCTACATCACTGCCGGAGGGCATCGATGCCGGGACGTTGTCTGTCTGACCCACAACTCCCAGTGCGGCAACTTCATCCATGTTGGGGATCCGAGCGGCCTGGAGTGGCGTTTGTCCATTGAGTACAGGCTGTGGTTCGTCGGCAACGCCATCGGGGATAACAAGGGCAAATTTCATACGGATGTCAGTGGCTGGTGAGGTTGTGAGTCTGTGAAACGGGTAAGAAGTCAGAAGGATGTATGAAGAGGGGCAGGGGGTTGTTATGTTACGGTACAGGATCCGCATTTTTGGGGGCCATCGCCTGCACCACGTCGTCGGGTAACAGATGTCCCATCTTCTCCCTTTTGGTAGCCATGTAATTCTTACGCAGCGACTGCGGTGGTGCAACGATCGGGACCTGTTCGATCACATGCAGATCGACTCCAGTGTAGACAAAGGCGTCCGTCTTCTTGGGATTGTTGGTCAGCAATCGCACTCGTGACAGGCCCAGATCCTTGAGCACCTGCAGCCCCACCATATAGTCCCGCATGTCCGCCTTGAATCCCAGACGATGATTTGCTTCGACGGTATCCAGGCCCTGATCCTGCAGTTGATAGGCTTTCAACTTGGCCAGCAAACCAATCCCGCGTCCTTCCTGTGGCAGGTAGACAACAGCGCCTGTTCCTTCCTGATGGATCATGTGCATCGCCATGCGCAGTTGGTCGCCGCAGTCGCAGCGGAGAGAATCCAGGACATCGCCGGTAAAGCACGACGAATGCATGCGAACCAGAGGTGCATCGACCTGAGTCAGGTCTCCCCAGACGAGTGCGAGCGGTTCCTGAATCTCATGTGCAACCTGATAACCGATGACCATCGGTGTGCCGAATTCTGCAGTCGGGATCGGGACCGCAACAATTCGGGTGATCAGTTGTTCGCGAAGTCGGCGATGACGGATCAGATCTTCGATCGAAATCATCGGTATCTCGTATTGTCGTGAGATCGACTGCAGTTCGGTCAGATCGGCCATGCCATGACTTGTTTGACTGCAGATTTCGATCAGCGCACCCACCGGACGTTTTCCGGCGAGTCGCATCAGGTCGACGGTGGCTTCCGTATGACCGGCGCGCCGTAATACGCCACCGTCCATCGCGGCCAGTGGATTCACGTGTCCCGGCTGCAAAAAATCATCCGCGATGGAAGCCGGGTCAGCCAGCGCGCGAATCGTGCGCGAACGATTGAGAGCGCTGACCCCGGTGCCGGCGGAAATATGATCCACGGCCCGCAGAAACGCCGTCTTGTTCGGCGCATTATTACTGGACTCATCAACAACCGGTCGCAACTTGAGACGTGCGGCGTCTTCGGAGGTCACCGGAACACACAGCGTTCCGCGGCCGATGCGCAGCATAAAATCAACCTGCTCCGGCGTGATGGATTCAGCCGCGCAGACGAAATCACCTTCGTTTTCTCGGTCTTCGTCATCGACAACAATGATCAGGCCACCTTTTTGAAGGGCGTCGATCGCCTGCTGGATTGATTGCAACGGCACGGGATTTTGCTTCTGCGTGTAAAAAGAAACGGAATTGCTGTCGCGGGTTCTTGATCCGCCGCTCCCGCCATTCTATGCGACAATGAGTTACACACAACCGGAATGCAGCCGGAGACGCGGGATCTGTCAGCGGCGAGGCGCGGTTCTCGATGATGAATCGGCGGAAAAGGACCTCATGGCAGACCAGTTTTGATTCAGGTCCGCGGGCTTTGTACCGCAACTCACTGAGCCCCGTTCAAATTACCCACCTTTATGCGTAGCTCCGGCGAGCGGCATGCGTCAGCTTGCCTTGACTCGCGATAAGGTACCGGCAGCGTTGACTCCTTTTCTGAGAGACCTGAAGAATGACTGATGCCGCATTCGCATGTCCGGCGTGGCCAGACGTGTTGGCACGAAAACCGTTCTAATCTGAACTACAGTCTTCGCAATGGAACCGTCACCGGTTTGCACGGCGTTTCGGCGCCGGAGGCTTCGCTGTGAAACCCGTTCCGAGTCGA
>JAGQQS010000926.1 GCA_020426105.1 Planctomycetaceae bacterium | reverse complement strand
CGACTCCCGATTCGCACCATCGTGGCACCTTCTTCGATGGCCGGGATGAAGTCTCCGCTCATCCCCATCGACAGTTCGTGCAAAGTCAAATTGGCTTCTCGACTGGCTTCCGTATTCAGCAGTTCATCGCGCAGGACTCTTAAGGATCGAAATGTCGGTCGAGCATTTTCAGGGTCGTCTGATTCTGCGGCCATTGTCATCAGGCCGGCGATCTTTACGGCACCATGCAGCCGTACAATCTGCGGCCACTGCCGTCGAAGTTCCTCCGCGCTAAACCCGGACTTGGCAGATTCCTGTGACATGTTTGCCTGGATCAGCACTCGAGGCTGGATATGTAACTCAGCAGCAACATGGGCCACTCGTTGCAGGAGCGGCAGTGAATCAATCGAATGAATCACACTGGCATGCTGCAGAGCGAGTTTAACTTTATTGCGTTGAAGCTGACCAATCAAATGCCATTCCGCGCTCGGCAACAACGCCTGTCGTTCAGCAAGTTGCTGCGGTCGATTTTCACCAAACATCTCGTGCAGGGAACTCAGCGCCTCGACCCATGGCCACTCCGCGTACTTGGTGACAGCTATCAGCCGCACATCGGCGGCGGGCCGCCTCGCTCGATCACAGGCCAGTCGTATCTGGTCACGAATCTCCTTCAGGTTTTGCGTAAGCTGATCTTGAATGTTCATCATGAACCGAATCTGCGATGAGAGAGTTACCTGGTAACGAGAACAAGAATCCCCACGGTGAAATTACATCAGGCAAACAACCGTGCGATTGGATCTCCTGTCGCGATGCGATGCGGACGATTGGTGGTGTCGCGAACTTCAGTGGTCGGATCAATGCCAAAACGCCAGAAAATAGTGGCAGCGAGATCGGCCGGAGTTACAGGGTCCGTTTCCGGGTACGCACCGATGCGGTCACTCGAACCAAACACCTGCCCGCCTCGCACGCCACCACCTGCAAGCACGACCGAATAACAATCGGGCCAGTGATCCCGGCCGGCCGACGCGTTGATGGTCGGCGTACGTCCGAATTCACCCGTAGCGACGACCAGCGTACTTTCCAAAAGGCCTCGCTCGTCCAGATCTTCGATTAACGCTGCCAAAGCGCGGTCGGCCTGTGGCAAAAGGTACTTTCTGTGTTGCCCAAAGTTATCAGTATGAGCATCCCAGTTTTGTCCCTGCTGTCGAAAATCATTCACATTGACGAACGGGACACCTGCCTCAACCAGTCGTCGTGCCAGCAGGAGATTCTGGCCACGCAGATCACGTCCAACGGCCAATGCGGCGGCCGCATCGCCTGGTTGAGCGACAGGAGTGGTTAAACCATAGCGTGCACGCGTCACCGCACTTTCCTGTGAGATATCCAGTGCGTTGTGCAGTGCCGGAGAGTCCAGCAGCTCAAGTGCCCGACGTCCGTATTCGTTGAGCTGTGTGGCCTGAGGATTAGAAACTGCGGTGCGAATGATATCGAGTCGATTCAAGAGGTCCTGTCGATGCTGCATGCGATCGGGTGACAGCTGGTCCAGTCTTCGCAGCATCTCGACCTGATACCGGAGTGCCGGCAGATCGGCATTAATTTCAAACGGATCAAATTCCTGCCCCAGAAACCCGCCGCCCTGGCAGGGTGTGGTGACGACGTTATGAATCAGCCAAGGGAGCGCAGCATGCGCCACCGGCGCGATCCGTGCCGACTCCCTGAAGCCAAGATGATTGACGACCGCGCCATGTGACGGAAAGAACTGAGGAATCGGTGAAAACTCTTCGCGATCACCCTGCAGCCCTGGGCGTCCAGTGAATACTTCCGTCGATGCCGAATCATGCAGTCGGTTGGAATGGTGCATACTCCGCACGATCGCGCAGTGATGCATCACACGCGCCATTTGGGGCAGATGTTCGCTGATTCGGATTCCGGGAACGGTCGTGTCGATCGGATTAAACTCACCACGCACCGTGGACGGCGCTGCGGGCTTCAGATCGTAAGTATCGAGGTGACTTGGGCCACCATAATAGAACACGAATATGCACGACCTGATGCGATGTGCCCCAGTCGATCCGGCTGCCAATTCTGCCCGCAGCAGCCCGGACAGACTCATTGACAGCCCACTGGCCACACTTCCGGCAAGCATCTGTCGGCGACTGGCTGTAGCTCGTTCCTGCATCAAAACATGGCCTGTGTGGACGAAAATGCAATTCTTTCACTGTCAGAATTATGGCGTTCGATCGTTGTCGAGACAACTGCGGAGTTAAAATGTCCGACAATTGTGCGTGGTTGCGGATCGCAGGGGCAACTTCCGTGCAATTCTTTGCGGAATGCGTGTGACTTGTTTGATCGCGAGCCATGTACGGTGCAGACATAAATTGACGGTGCCGAGTGGTCCGGAGCGGCATCCAGTGCCGCACCAATTTCGGGCAGAGTCATGCCATCAACAAATCGCATCAGCAAATCCTCGCAGTGAAGATCGAGCAGACCGGAAAGGATTTGGCTCAACGCATCAATGTCCGGGGATTCAGGGGGCGCCGGAATGTCATGCCTTCAGCACGATTTTTCCGCTTAATGTTCCTGCCGAATTCAACGTGTTGTCCTCCTGAAGCTGGTGGGCCTGTGCGGCTTCCGACAGCGGTAGAATCACGCCGATTAGTGGTTTGTACTGTCCATTCGCGAGAGCCGCGTTAAGCTGCAGGGCGGCCGCACGCTGTTCATCCGCTGAGGCATTGAACATGGCGAATCCGATCGCTCGCAGGTCTTTTACGTAGAACGGACCGACGGGGAATTCGGGACGAGCATCCCGGCCCGCCATCAGAATGATCCGCCCCCGCTGGGCCAGCAGTGAAAATGTGCGTTCCAGAGTCTGAGTTCGTAAAGTTTCGAACCACAAATGGATGGGGCCTGTCGATGCCGTAATTTCTGTAAATCGTTCGTCAAGGTCCTGTGTTTTGTATTCGATCACGTGCGTGGCACCAAGTTGCCGACATTGGGCAGCTTTCTCCGGGGAGCCAGCCGTCGTAATGACTGTCGCCCCCGCAGCTCTCGCCAGTTGTACCACCGCTGAACCAACTCCGCCTGTTCCTCCATTAACGAACACAACTTCACCGGCCTGCAGTCGACCGTGCAGAAAGAGTCCCAGATGGGCCGTGATACCGACGAGCGCACCTGCCGCAGCGGATTCACTGCTGACGCCGACTGGTGTCGGGTAAAGCCACTGTTCATCGATCGCACACCATTCCGCAAACGACCCCTGCCGTCCTAGTTGTCCCTGATTGCTGCCCCACACACGATCACCGACAGAAAAACGCGTAACATCCGAACCCACGTCTTCCACAACACCGGCGATGTCACATCCAACAATAAAGGGATTGGGCAACGTCGCTTTGACGATGCCTGATCGAATATACGTATCGATTGGATTGACTGCCACGGCTTCCGTACGTACGAGAACCTGCCCTTTTTGGGCAATCGGCTTCGGCACCTCGGCCCACTCAATAACATCCGGCTTTCCCACTGATCTGATCAATGCTGCTTTCATCATCACATTTCCCGGGGAGTGGCACGTTTCGGCGTTACAGGACAGTTAGTCGTCGGAGCGGGATAAATCGCATGTCAGACTCAGGTGAACACACCAAACGGCGCCGGATATTCCATGACTCCCGTAACATTTTTAAGTGCCCCGGGGACAAGTTCCAGGGCCATCCACGCGTCGCCGCCACCGAATGGTGATTCGAGACCTGAAGCGAGGTCCGAGGAAAAACCGAAACGACTGTAGAATTCCGGATGCCCCAGGACCACCACGATCTTATGTTCCTGCGCGCGGCAGGCAACCAGTCCTACCGACAGCAGTTTGCTGCCGATCCGCTGCCGCTGGTATTCCGGCAAAACCGCCATCGGTGCGAGCGCAATGGCATCGATTTTTCCCGAATCGGTGTTAATCGCCACTCGGCTGAACAGCACGTAGCCGACGACCTTATCATCAAACTCTGCCACCAGTGAAACGCAGACAAATCCGCCCCCCCGCAGGTCATCAACGAGTCCTGCTTCAGCGCTACCTCCAAACGCCGCTCGACTGACGTTGCAAATGTCATCATGATCAGACACCCGCTCAAGTCGAATTAAGACGCTCATACTTGTTTCCCGAAGAAAAAACGGGGCGATGGTGCAGGTTGAAGCCTGTTGAGTTATCAGTCGTTGGCGATCCATTCATTGCAGTCGTCTGCTGCGGCTGGAATTGCCGCAGGACACGAAGTAGATAACATGGCATTGAGGTTTGCAATCGATGCTGAATCTGTGCGCCGATTCTTTTGCAGATTTCGTCCGATTTTCACGAAGGCATTGGCCATCAATGTGAACGACGTGTAAGTCACATATAAGGAACACGAATCTGCGATGATCGACGCTCCCAGCGGCCAAAGCCCAGTCTGTCGTGTCGCTGTGATTATTAATGTTAATGAGCGGAGATTTGGGTTCAGGCCCGGCATGGTTGACACCTCCAGCGCCGTGAGGCCCCAGGTTGCTGAAGTGTGATTGTCGAACACGGGTGCCATGCACTGCTACAAAGTATCCTCCGCGTACATTCTTCTACTTCGGGTGCAACTCAATCGGAGCCAGCCCGCTTGCTCACCATGCTCAACTCGCTGAGCACGGGTTTCTGCGCTGGCCAGAGACGGAGTTTCCTGCGGGTCAGCAATTTGTTCCTTCACACTTGTGAACTCACTTGTCTCCAAACTCACCGCAACGCCTGCGCGAATCGGATGCAGATCCACATACGCGATACGCGCTGTATCCAACCCAATGATGCCAGCCCGCACTTCCAGTCGGTCACGGATCCGTTTTTTGCCGTGCGAGAAGTCCTTTCCTGTTTTAAAACCGCTTTCAAACATGTTCGTGCGTCTAACACATCGCTTAATCAAATGAACGTACCAAATTAAGCTGCCCCGCAAAAATCTCTCGCCAATTGACCCGCGCCATGTCGATTCTTCTTCGAAAGCGTTGACGTCGTCTGCATGCATTCACGATAAAAAACGCTGTTCCTCTTGTCACGTGACTGGTACCAGAGATTTAATCTCCTGCACCTGAAATAACTTCCGCTCACGACAGTGCCATTCGTTCCTGTAACCTTTTGCGCTTTGACACCTTTTGCGCTTTCTGAGCATCCAGGTAAGATTTGGTCGTGTTCCTCTGTGGCTGAACATCAAAGCACCAGCTGTTCTGCCTTGAATACCGGACCCTCAACGCAGGTACGGCGATAGTCCCATGAGCCGTCAGGTTCAACCACTTTCGTCACGCAGCTGAAACAGGCTCCGAAGCCGCAGGCCATCGGGGTTTCCAGAGATAACCAGCACGGCACAGATTGCAGCCTGCAAATTTCAGCGACCGCTTTCATCATGGGTTCGGGGCCGCAGCAATAGACGTGGACTTCGCCATCAAGTAACGTCAGCTTTTGTTTCAACAGATCGGTCACAAAGCCATGATGACCGTATGTGCCATCGTCGGTTGCGATCTGCAGGTCGAGGCCGCCCAAGGTGAATTCATCGAGGCCGGCAAGATAGTGCTTCGATCGCACACCGTAGCACAACGACACAGATTCCGGTCGCTTGTTCAGGTTCCGTGCGGCTTTGCCATATGTTGCCAGTCCGAGGGCTTCGCGTGCGACACCAAGGAATGGCGTTTGTCCGATGCCGCCAGCCACACAGATCAGGTGACGGCAGTCGGGAACCGGAAAGCCGTTTCCAAGTGGTCCCCAGATGCGGACTTCGTCCCCCTCAGACCACTGACTCATCAGCGA
>JAGQQS010000925.1 GCA_020426105.1 Planctomycetaceae bacterium | reverse complement strand
TCGTGATTGAATCCTGTCGGCGGCGCGGAATCAGGGATGCGTTTGCCGGTATCGAAGCGCGGTTCGCCTTTCAGGTTAAAGAACTGGAATTTCACCTGAGGAATCCCGACCTGAATTTCTTTCACCTGTCCGATATATCCATTCAGCACGAGTTCACAGGCGATCCGAAAATTCTCTGACGAACGCTGCTGGGTTCCGGTCTGCACGACGCGATTGTTGCGACGTGCGGCGGCGACCATTTTGCGACCTTCATCGATCGTCAACGCGAGCGGCTTTTCGCAGAAGACATCCTTGCCGGCATCGCACGCCAGGATCGTGGGAATCGAGTGCCAGTGATCCGGAGTCACGACGACGACAGCGTCAATGTCCTTCCGGTCCAGTACGCGGCGAAAGTCCCCGTAGTGATCGACTTTTCCGGTGACGCTTTTACTGCCCTGCTGTTGCTTAAACGTGTCGATATCCCGCTGAGCCAGCGTTAGATGTGATTCGTCTACATCGCAGATCGCAGCCACCTGCACGCCTCGCTGCAGGAAGTCACCCATGTCACTGCGTCCACGTTCACCGGTTCCGATGTGCGCGGTCACGATGCGATCGTTAGCACCAAATACGGAACTCGGAATATACAATGGAGCTGCCATGGCTCCCGCAGTGACGCCGGCGGTCTTCAGAAAATGACGCCGAGTGTTTTTTCGATTTGTTTGCATCGCGGGATCCTTGTCGAGTGAGGCGTGATGCAGCGGCATTCGCCAGAGCAACATCGGTAATTGGCTGGGTGCGTGAAACTCGGCAGAATCATGAGTTTCCACGACTCGGAAACAGACTTCCGATTCCGGTCACTCCGTTTGTTCGAAACGACACGCATTCACCCATGGGCGTTAGAGTTCAATGTTTAGATCCTGGGCTCCGCCCTCGGGAACCGATTTCTTCAGCGTTGTCGTTTTCTCCGTCGCGTACTCTATCGGAAGCAGTTCTACACTTTGCTTGATCATAGCCGGCTCTTCTTCGGTCCAATTGCCGCTTTTGACTTCCTTGTATTCGGTCTTTCGCACGGTCACTTTGTGTTCACCGGCAACAGCGCCATCGTGTTGTTCATACGTCGTCAGATGATACTGACCACTTGCGTCCGTCAGCCCTTGAGCTGAAATCGGTTTCGACGCGGAAATAAACATGACGACAGCTCCCTCAACCGGCTTTCCGTCGAGAGTGACGATGCCGGAAACAGGGTTTACTTTCTCACGCCCTTCGACCCATTTGTCGGTACCGCCTCCGCAGCCACTTAATGCTCCGAGCAGCAAACCCACCACACAGACAGACCTGAATTTGTTTACTGAAAAAAACGTCATTGTTTACCCTGTAAAAAAAGAGCGTCGCTTCGCTGAACGACACGACGCTCTTACTTGAGACGCAATCGATTTAAGAATCCCGAACGGATCAAAACTCGCCGACGACTTCGCCTGAGTTCATTGTTCCCAATGCACCCCAAACACCATACGGACTTGGCCCCGACGAAACTTCTACGGCACCCTGATTACCAGCGTCAATATTCTCGCTGATAAACCGTACCGATCCATCGGCCATTGCGGCTTGTACGCCACCAGCATGACGGCTGCTTGCAGCAAACATACCGCCGCCCCAATGGCTTCCGACTTCCTGGCACGAAGGACCGTTGGGTGGAATCATCGTGTTGAAACGTGTCATCATCGCGGCACCGTCGTTCCAGCGACCGCCTCGGAATCCGACATCACCCACCAAACTGACGCTTGGAATGAACTCATTGTTGACAAATTGAGCACGGCAGAATGCCGGGGTGTCCGTTGATGCTCCTCCGGTTTCCGCCACACGGCCAAGTCCACGGGTCGTGGACGGGGTTGCATGTTCAGACATAGCAATTGTATTGGAAGTACCGTCCGTTATGTCCCGGATCTGGCGGAATGACTGCATTGAAAAAATGCCTCGCGCTTTGTTGCATTGTCGTGGGTCCGTTGGAGACACTTCAGTGTTCACCGAACACATCAACAGCGAACCGTCGCCTGAACAGAAGTTGTAGTTGGTCATCGACGGCGTGTTGGTACCTGGGTTTCGGAACTGGACGTCTGAAGGACATGCCAAAGCCGCGAGCTGTTGCACCCACAATGCTCCTGTGCTCCATGGAGCCTGCGGTGCAGCGGTGTACTGGCTGTACAGATTGGCTTGTTCGTAGTAAGGCAGCAGGTCTACGAATCCACTGATGCGACTTCGGCCGGTTGTGCTGGTTGGACAAAGCCCCGAGTCGCGACATCCTGACCCCGTCGTGCCGCCGGGGAATCTTGTATAGACGTCATGATAATTGTGGACGGCGAGAATCAGTTGCTTCAGATTATTCTTGCACTGAGTTCTGCGCGCCGCTTCGCGCGCCTGCTGGACTGCCGGCAAAAGCAATGACACCAGGACCGCGATGATCGCGATCA
>JAGQQS010000057.1 GCA_020426105.1 Planctomycetaceae bacterium | reverse complement strand
GGAAGCCGTTGTGACGTACGAAAGGCTGGCGAAACGCTTCGACATCATCCAGTAGTTAACGAGTCGATTCTCCGGACGAGCAGTGAATGGCAGTTCGGTCAGGAAAGATGTGACCGGTCTGTTTTTGAAGGCCGACCATTCCGGGACAACAGGGGATGCGGCAAGTTGAAACGGAAATCCGCCTTTGTCTCTGCCGTGGGTGTTTGTGATTCGGCGATCTGCGGCTGCTGGAATGTGCCGAGTGTTTGCATCGGTCTGCTGCGGAACATCGTAAAGCGTCTGGAGACAGGACATGCCGTAACCGATGATCAAAAACGCAGCGCCCGAGCGCAGCAGATTCATCACACGCTGTGTGGCATTCGGCCCGGAGATCAGGTCGTAACAAAGCGTGCCGGCCAGCATTGTCGCCCCCCACGACAATATTCCAAATATGCCGCCGTCCCAACCACGGTTTGAGCCCGTGCCCCAAAGTTGCCCCATCCAGTTGTTGAGGCCAGCTTCCGGGTTGATGTATTCGCCGTCAAGTGTGTAGCCGTAGAAGAATTGCCAGTTAAACCATGCGGTGAGCAGTGCATGCCCAAGGCCCATGGCGATCATCACGGCCGCGCGCTGTCGGAATCCGAGGTGTGTGAATGGCAATACAAGTAACTGCGTAAGGCCAATGACGGCGAGTGTTTCCCAGACGTACGATTTGACAAACAGGCGCGCCCATCTCGAGACGTGATCACCGAAATAAGTCGGGATTGTTAGATCGGCTTCTCCATTTTGAAACTGATCCCATGCGGATTGCGCCAGTTCACCGGTGTGCGGATTGACAAAAAATTCTTTGTAGTCGTCGAAGTTCTGCCCGACCCCATTGAGGATGATGGATATCAGACACAACACGAGACTGCGGCGAAAGTAACCGGCATACGTCCGGAAGAATGTTGCTGATGCCAGTCGTCTGAGCAGAGAAACGCGGAACGAAATTCCCACCATGAATATAAAGGCGGGCATGATGGTATCCGCGTAGCTCAGGAAGTAATCGTTGTGATGATAGTTGTAATGCGCAGGATAATGCCCCAGAAAATTGACAACGAACATGCCCAGGACTGTGTAACCCCGAAACTGGTCAATGGAATGAATGCGTGTTTTTGATGACTGTGTTTCAGGCGATGTTGAATTCATCGGCGGACTCATGGTATCACTATTTACCTGACTGAAATCGGAGTGCAAATGGGTGCCACTGCAAAGCAACGAGTCCGGATCCGCGCGATCTTTCAGCGGATAACGCAGCTGCCACGTCCCGCCCGTTCAGGTTTTGTCATTCCGTTGTGGCGGCCGATACCTCTGCAACGATCTCAACTCCGCAGATGACAGTAATCCCTGTTTTCGCCGTGAGATCGATCTTGAGTGTATCTCCCGCGAGGATTTCGCGGAACTCTTTCACGACTGCATGCCGACCCGAACCGGCTTGTTCCCGCACGTCAAAATCCGTCAGCACCTTCTGACCCTGTAGGCTGACGTCAAATACACGCTGGTTGACCGCGACGTCGTTCACTTCGGCAAAGTGCAGCCGGACGGTATACGGCGATTCCTCAGCGGCAGAATCCGTGTCGAGTTGGATATTGATAGTTGATACCCCATAAACACCGCTGCATGCGACCCAATCGTAAGCACTGCCATTGATGTACGAGGGATGTTGACGAAAGTACTGAAGACTATCCCCTGCAACGGAAACTGGAATGTCGGGTGAGCTTCCGCCGACGCTTGGGAAATCAAGCCACAGCGATCCGTCAGGAGCGCGCCGATCGCCTGGCGCTCCGAAATTCAAGCCGACACGCTGCACTTTTTTTCCGTCCCATTCGAAGCGATTGAAAGTCCAGACATCCACTTCCGGCATGTGGACCAGTGCCAGTGACGCACGATTCTGAAACGCGCATGTGCAGGTTCGGGTGTAGTCCGGAGCGTTCAAAACACCGTTGGCCGGGATCAGATTTGAGGAACAACTTGAACGAAATCCGCCCCAGTTACCTGTCCCGCCGTCGCCGGACAGATCAAAGAAACCCGCGGCCGAAGATCGAAACGTGATAAGATGCTCCGATCCAATGGCCGTATTGCATCCCCCTTCCCGACAATACGTCCAATCAACGGACTTGCCGCTGAGCGGATGCAGACGCTTGATGTGTTTTCCGCTGAGCAGATCAAGCGCCAGGCCTGGATTCGGCTGAGAATAGATCGTCTTGTGATGGAGCATCAATGGTCCGCTATAGGACGTGTCGTTCTCCCAGAGTTCTGTGCCATCTGTACCCCGGTAAGCCACCATTCCTTTGTTGACTTCATCCAGAGCCCGGTCTCCGGCGGCGGAACCTGCCTGCAGTACGACGTCGTGCTCTTCGGAATAATTCAGGAACGTGCCAAAGACACGGCGCGTACTGCTCCAGAGCTCCTGCCCGGTCTTTACATCGAGGGCAATGATTCTGCTCTGATCCGGCTCTTTCTCCCCTCGACGTTTCAGGTGCTGTTGAAGAGCGTCATCCAGCCGATCCACGGCGAAGACCTTTCCGTTTCCCGAAGCAATCGTGTTGTGTCGGAATGAATAACGCGCCGGAACTTCCCACAATAATTGGCCATCAAACCGATTCAGGCCCGCCAGTCGCTGGCTCGACTGCCTGCTGACAGCGGTATAGGTTCCAGCACGTGGCGGAATGTATTTTGGCAACTCGTAATATTTTTCGAGCAGCTGACGTTTGAGTTTGATCCCGGTGCTGTCTTTCTCCCTCTCCGGCTTCCCAGACACGTATTCCCCGAGCTGCTGTTCCAGAGTTTCCACATTAGCTTTTGTCCGTACATCGTCAGGAATCTTTGCGACCATGTTATTGCTGTACATGAGTCGATTCAGGTTTTCGACAATGGCCGGCGCAACGAAGGACTTGTCGGCAGGTTCCGTGATTTCAAAATCTTTCCAGCGGCGAATAACATCGAAAAAGTCCTGCTTGTATTTTCGCAATTCATAAAGGTTGAACGCGTGCGTTTTGAATTCGACTGGCTGAATTCCCCCGACAAGGATGTCATCGTGGATTGAGAGAAATCCCCAGTCAGGACATTCCGTTGAGCCTGGAACTGCCGGTGTTTTGAAACTTGTGATCGTCTGTCCTGTCGCCGCATCCAGCCGATAGCAGGTGTTTCCCTGAATGATGTAGACGCTGTCTTCCAGCGAGACATAATTGCTGCCAATGGCACCGGCACCTGGTTCATGAGACGTGTAGTCGTAGTTCTTGCCGAGGTCCAGGAATTCCCGTTCCCAGAGCAGCAGTCCCGTATAGACATCGACACAGCGCAGCATGTTCCGCCCTTCGATGTAGAGTCGGCCGCCAGCTACCTGCGGATTCGGACCGTGTCCGTGCCGCGGCAGAACCTTTTCGTTTGATGGCCCTCCAAACCAGAGAACGCCCATAGGCGATTTCACCAGTTTGTCTTTTGCCACGACGGTGTTCCCGGAATTGCCATACTGATGTGTCCAGTCGTCCGTGTCTGGTAGCGCCCCCACCCGTGTCAGCAATGCGTACGCATCATCCGCCGTGCGCTGGACGAGCCCCTTGTGCAGCTTTGCGTCCCGAACCCAATTTGAAAACTGTTCATGCTGATCGGTCGGCAGCTTCAGGCAGGCGACTCCACCGTAGGGACGCAGCACTTGAAACAGCTTTTCCGCAAACAACTGGCCCCGGCCGAAACCGGCAATGTCAGGATCCCCAGCGAACACCAAATTTGCGAGATAGGGTGGCAACCGAATGGTGAACAGATCACCGTGGTGGATTGAAACTCTTTCGCCATAGAGGTCCGCATCGTCCAGCTTTCTGCGGTGTTCGGCGACTTTTTCGCTGTCCGGCTCCAGAACAATCAGGTTTAATTGAGACTCGGCGAGCAAGATGTCGAGAACTTCGCCGTTCCCGACTCCCAGAACTACTCCATAGCCCCGGGTCACACCGGTTTCCTGCAGCAGGCCTTTGATATCCACGGGATTCTGCTCGGATGTCTCTGAAGTTGCCTGCTGCTGCACTTCTTCAATCACGCGCGGGCCCGCCTCAGGCGGCTCTTCTCCCGCGAAACAGTAGATTTCTCCCAGATCGGTGGAGACGAATAGTTTATCATCTGCAGCGATCATTGTGAGCGGTTCACCTTTGACGGTCGCCTCCCAATTGACGTCAAACACGCCCGATGTCGCGGGAATCTCGGCAGCTGCTACCAGTCCATTCTCGCCGGTGCAGTACAAGCGAGATCCGGCTTTGAGATGGACCTTTTTCAGATGGGGATAGAAGGTCGCATTCCATCGCTCGGAAAGTTCCGCCGTGGCAACCGACCGCCCTTTTCGATCGATGACACTTGTGATCTTCATCTCATGGCTGAAGGCGCGCATCACGGAGTGTTCGTCGATACCAATGATCACGTCGTCGGAGATCACCGGATCATGAACTTTGGCCAGATAGTCGCCATCTGATATTCGGAACAGATCGTCGCCGATGGCAAAATTATCCTGTGTCGCACGCACCCGATAGCCACCACCGCCTTTCGTTCCCATTTGTCGGCTGTGCAGGTTGAGGCGACCGAACTCACCCGTACGCCGATTAAGAATCGCGGGCGCCGTCTGTCCTCCGGCGACAAGCAGGTGCTCGTCTGTTGCGACGAGGTAACCTTGCGGCGCAATTCCGGCGAACGCCGGACGATCGTGTTGTTGAGGCAGATACATCGATCCGGTACCGCCGTTCGTCCAGATAACTTCCCCGGTGGCTGCATTGACCGCATGGATGAACACACCCATAAACGGCCAGACACTCGTCGCAAAATAAACCGTGTTGTCATACACCACCGGTGCTCCACGGGCAGGGAAAATACTGGTAAGCCGGTCGTTCCCAAGAACTTTTTGGTCGAAAGGCGCACCGAAATATTTCCAGTCGAGCTGACCGTCTGTCGCCCTCAGGCAGTACAGACAGCCATCGTCACACACGAAATAGACTCGATCGCCGGAGATCGCGGGGGCCAATCGCACGGGGCCTTCTGTGTAGAATCTCCAGAGTTCACTTCCGGTGTCCGTGTCGTACGCAGTGACTCGATCGCTCACCATCGAGCCGACAAACATTCTTTTTCCGGCCACGACCGGTTCATAAGCTCGATCAAACTGAACGCGAGGTTCGTTGGAGTGCCATGCAGGTTCTGGCTGTCGCAGCCGCAGCACCCAGTTGAGCTGCAACTGTTCCGGCAACTCCGCAGACGTTACGCCCGTTCGGGCAGGATTGCCGCCCCACATCGGCCAGTCAGCCGCATGTGACACTGCCGCAGTACTCAGGATGATGAGGCAACGGCAGACGACGCCGGAAAGGCAGCACCGAATCAGGTGAAGTTGTTTTTTCATCGCCGAATGACCTGACTGAAAGTTAACTTTTGCGCGTGACCATCGCTGGATTCACATCTTATCACTCACGAATCGTGGGGCAGGATGCCTGCCCCGCTTCCTAAGCAGAAGATACATGCTCGTGTCACGCCGCTGCGCCCGTTTAGATTCCGTAGAACTTCGCGGCGTTGTCGTGGAAGAGTTTCTTCTGAAATTCAACCGGGCGGTCTTTCACAATGTACCTGAGCGCGTTGACCCACTCCGCGAACGAGGCACGTAACGTACAGACAGGCCAGTCACCGGCGAACATCACGCGGTCGTCGCCGAAGGTGTTGATCGTGTCATTGATGTTGGGGGCAAGGTCATCCGGCTTCCAGTCCTTATCGGCAGTGACGATGATTCCTGATACCTTGCACACAGTATTCTTTCGCGCGGCCATCTGTTTCATTCCTTCAAGCCACCTGGCGCGTGCGGCCTGATCGGTAGATGTGACGCTCATGTTGCCGCAGTGGTCAATGATGAATCGCGTCTTTGGACACTGGTCCACCAGCCTGACCGCTCCGAGGATATCGTCAGAACGCAGGCACAGATCAAACGACAGCCCAAGTTCGCCGAGCAGTTGGATGCTCTCGACAAATTTCGGCTGCAAACAAAAGTCAGGCGGAGTCGCGTCACCGTGCAGAACCTGGCGGACGCCCTTGATATACGTGTTCTGTGCCAGCTTACGAATGTAGGGTTCAAATCCCGGAGTGCCGGGGCGTCCTGAGATCACGGCGGCTTTCATCGGATTGTCAGCACGCTGGCAGAGATCAATCACATAGTCCGCTTCGGCCACCTGCTGCTCCGGCGCGACATCGACTTCCATGTAGACCGTTTTGACAACGTTCAGGCCTTTGGTTGCCTCAAGGTAGTCAGACATCACGAAACTGCGCTGGAGCGGTTTTGTGGCTTCCCCCTGGTGCCATGGCAGTTGGAACTTCGTCACGTCCCACAAATGCTGGTGAGTATCGATGATCGGCAATTCGTCATTCACAACAGCGTCCTCGGCACAGGCGATTTGAATTGAGCGGGATCCCATGGCGCCGACCGCAGCGGTCGCACCCATCATGTGCAGAAACTGACGACGGCTGGTTTGTGTGTGATTCATGACGGGGAATCCTCGAATTGAAATGAATACGGAAACCCGGACAGTGTCAACGATGAGTTTTCATCTGTAAAGTGTGGAGGGCGGTGATTCATCAGTGGACACCGAGTTCCGTTTGCTTCGTCGTGCCTACTGTGGGTCCGGCTTCCAGTCAACGCCGTGAATAATTTTTCTTTAGCCACAAAAACGCAAAAGTCACACAATGTAGTTCTCAT
>JAGQQS010000924.1 GCA_020426105.1 Planctomycetaceae bacterium | reverse complement strand
TGGAAATGGTGTTTGTGCTGGACTGTTCAGGCAGCATGAATGGCCGTCCGATTGAGCAGGCTCGTGCAGCGATTGCGCATGCGTTGCAGTCACTCACACCGCGTGACACATTCCAGATCATCAATTTCAGCGAAACAGCGTCTCAGCTGGGTGCAGCTCCGGTGATCGCTTCGCCGCAGAATATTCAGCAGGGGATCAACTATCTGAATTCGCTCAACGGTCAGGGTGGCACAGAGATGATCCAGGGGTTGAAAGCGGCTCTCGATTTCCCTCACGACGAAGGCCGCTTCCGTCTGGTGTCGTTGATGACGGACGGCTACATCGGAAATGACCATGATATTTTGAATGCACTCTCTGAGAAGCTTGGCGCGTCGCGGATTTTCAGCTTTGGGGTCGGTCAGTCACCCAATCGATTTTTGATGGACCGCATGGCATTGATTGGACGCGGAGCTGTGGCCTATCTAAGTCTTAACGACAATCCGGTGGAAATTATGAATCGATTTAACGAACGGATCAGTCATCCAGCAATGACGGACCTGTCGATCGACTGGGGAAATATGAACGTGACGGATGTGTATCCTCAGATTCTTCCCGACCTGATTGTGGGACGTCCGATTGTCGTGACAGGGAAGTTTTCTGGTGAACCAGGCGTCGTAAACGTTGGCGGACGTCAGGGCATGCAGCCGACATCTTTTGCTGTCTCAGTGAATTCTGACAATGCGGCAAAGAGTCACAACGGCATTGCAAGTGTATGGGCTCGACTCAGGATCATGGACTTGATGACGCAGTTCGCGCGGAAGCCGGATCAGGCTGCCGAACTTCGCCAGACGGTCACTCAGACAGCGCTGGACTACAGTCTGATGAGCAGTTTCACTTCTTTCGTCGCTGTGGATTCGATGAGTAAGACGGAGGGCCAATTCGGTACAACCGTGGCCGTGCCGGTGAATGTGCCGGAAGGTGTGAAGTATGAGACCACTGTGGAGAATTAGAAACGGGGTGCATGGTCCCTGGTTCGATGCAGATTCGCATCCGAGGCCATCGCATGTCGTCGCGTGGCGACTGTCGCAACCTGGGCGTAATTGCTGCGTCGGATAATGAAGCCCACTCTTTAGTTTGTGGTAAGTCTCCGCAGAGTTCGTTGTCGCATGATTTTGCGAGCGTGTTAGTCTTCGTCGGTCGCGTAATGGCATTGCCGGTGTTATTCTCCGCCGCTGCGTTTACTTCTTCCAAACGTCCATTGTGGGAACGATGTCTTCTGCAGCGGCAGCAGATCCTTTCACCATCGTCAGAAACGAAGGCGGCATGAACCTTAAAGATTATATTCGCTCGGTACCCGATTTCCCGAAGCCCGGCATCATGTTTCGCGATATCACGCCGCTGCTCAAGTCCTCAGACGCCATGAAGGAAGTCATTCAGCGATTGGCTGGCCCGTTTCGCGATTCCGGAATTACCTCGATCCTCGCCGCCGAAGCCCGCGGTTTTGTGTTCGGTGCGCCTCTGGCTATGGAACTCGGTGCTTCATTCGTACCAATCCGCAAGCCGGGAAAACTGCCATGGGAGACGCACAAGTTCTCCTACGATCTGGAATATGGCTCGGACTCACTGGAGATCCACCGTGATGCGATTGGAGCGGGGGACCGAGTCCTGCTGGTCGATGATCTGCTGGCGACCGGTGGCACGATCGAAGCCTGCATGAAACTGGCGCAACAACAGAAAGCGGACGTCGTCGGTGCGGCGTTTGTGATTGAACTGGCTTTTCTGAACGGTCGCCGTCGCCTTGAGTCGTTGCAGGTTAACAGTCTGATTACTTACCAGACCGAAGACGCAGACGAATAATCGACTTCGCGGCTGCGACGATAGGCCATTTCATACCCCCCCTGCCCTACGTCGTTCAGGATTTCCAGGCGGCAGATATAGCGAAAAACCCCCTCATCCGGCCTGTCGGCCACCTTCTCCCCCGTTGAGAGGCAGAAGGGACTTCGAGACACGCCGGGAAACCATGACAATAAATCCTTAACGGCTTTGCCCCCTGCCCTGAGTATTTCTGACGAAATTCTGACCATGGAACGAATTCTGATCACCGGCAGTTCCGGGGCGTACGGTCGGGCGCTGATTGCTGCGATTCGTCGTGACTGCCCGGACGCGAAAATTTTCGGGCTCGACGTGATCGCTCCGGTGGCAGATCTGCCCGATCAGTTCGAAATATGTGATATCACCAGCCCCGAACTCACCAACGTGATGGCGGCCTGGAGTCCGGATACGGTTGTGCACCTCGCGTTCGTCGTCAATCCGATGCGGGATGAGCAGCGAATGCACGAAATCAACGTGCTGGGAACACAGAATCTTCTGGCCGCGGTAATTCGGGCGAGACCTGCGCGACTGCTGGTCTCGTCGAGTGCCACTTCTTACGGGGCCTGGCCGGATAACTGCGTTCCGTTGACGGAAGAGCATCCTCTGCGGATGCGTCCCGAATATCGCTACGCCAGCGATAAATATCTGGTGGAAAAAATGCTGCAGGATTTTGCGATCACTCAGCCAGGCATCACGCTCAGCTGGACTCGCCCCTGCATGATCTACGGCCCCGGCATGTCAAATTTCATGACGGCCCTGTTCACCGCGCCACCAGTGCTGCCACTGCCGGGTAATGACAATCCTCCCATGCAGTTTGTGCATCTGGATGATGTTGCCGATGCTTCGCTGGCGATTCTGAAGGCAAATCTGACGGGACCATTCAATGTGGCCCCGGTCGATTGGTTCACGTGCGAGATCCTGCGCGGACGCGAGGTCGCCCTGCGCTGCCGATTCCGTGCAGGGCCTGTCGCCTGTTTACGACCTGCTGGTGGAAATTGCGGCTGCCAGTGTTTCGATTCCCTGCATCGCTCTGGTATTTCATTCGCTATCCCTGGGTGGTCACACCAGCGCGATTGACGAAGGAACTGGGCTTCACGTTCCGCTACAGCAGCCGGGACGTAATCCGCCTGTTGTTGCTGGATGCAGCGAAGCTTCGAGACGACGTATGAGCGCAGCGTTACACAAAACGGTCTGATGCGTACGATGAGCGCAGTGTCGTTGCGGACGCTCAGGGCGACCGGAATCCGATGGCCCGGCCTCAGATACCCACGCGGTCTCATGAAGCACTCGTGCGAGCAGGGCCGGCGGCTGAACGCAATCCATTGCGTTAGCCAGCCGCGGCCACGTCTTCTGCGTCCATGCAGAACAAGCACGCGTGTAATTTAGCCGTTGACAGCGGAGGTCAGCAGACGAAGACAGGCAATCCTCGCTTCGAGAGCGCGATTGATCGCACCAGCCTGACGTCCATCAGTTCAACACTGACAGCCCACTAAAATGTTCCCAGAACGTCCTGCGGCACCGCAGCCATTGCCGGGTAGCCACCAATCTGGGGCTGGGCAAACGCGGTCTGCTGCATGCCGGGAGCCAACATAGCCGACGGATAACCGTTTGCCTGGGCGCCACAGCCACACGAACCGCCACTGCCGCCACCATAATAACCACCGCCACCGTAAGGAGCGTAGCCACCACCGTGGCCCAGAAGACAGCAGCCGCTCAATGAGCTAACCATGAGCAGACCAGCGAACAAGCAAGCGAGACGAGACATGAATGATCCTCCGGGACGTCACCGGGTCACCGGCAACAAAGGCGGGATGTTGAATGTGCCAATTTCAAATGACTTGAGCCGGGGTGCGGAACGATTTATTCCGGATGCAACCGCGGATCAAACGGGGGCGAAATCAACAGACATTCGAGAGAGGGGAGAGAACGAGAGGAGAATTGAACAGCAGGAACTGCAGTTCGAGTGAGCGGGACAGTAAGAGAAATCGGCAATTCAGGTCAATAGCTGTTTCTCCCGGCAAAAACCGCTATTCCGCAGAAATTCCGGAATAATTAATGGAGCAGAAGGCATCTATTTCTGATTTGGACTCAAGATCGTGCTGTGCAGCTTGACGGCTCTGCGAACCACGCGGGAGATATCGCTGCTGTTGACGCCCTTTGGGCTACGCTGTGATGTATTCAAAAGCGATAGAA
>JAGQQS010000923.1 GCA_020426105.1 Planctomycetaceae bacterium | reverse complement strand
GCGCAGGGATTTGCTGACTTCGCGGGATCTGTGGTCGTTCACGCCGTTGGCGGTTTTGCGGGTCTTGCCGGAGCGATGCTGCTGGGGCCTCGAATTGGACGTTACTCGGCAGAAGGTAAATCGCAACCAATGCTGCCGCACAATATGCCCCTCGCCGCACTAGGCGTCTTTGTGCTGTGGGTAGGTTGGTATGGTTTCAATCCGGGAAGTCAGCTGACATATTCCGGTGCGGCAAATGCCGAAGCAACAACTTACATCGCCGTCACAACGACAATTTCCGGGGCGATTGGTGCACTGGTCGGAATGATCCTGTCGTGGGTCTTCTTTAAGAAGCCGGACTTGACGATGGCCATGAACGGTGCGTTGGCTGGGCTCGTGGGGATCACAGCAAACTGTGACCAGGTGACACAGCAAAGCGCATTGATTATCGGCGCGGTATCCGGCGCCCTTGTGTTCTTTGGAGTCGTGCTTCTGGACAAGTTGAGGATTGATGATCCCGTGGGTGCATTCCCGGTGCATGGCATGTGCGGTGTCTGGGGGGGGATTGCGACAGGTATCTTTGGCACAAGTATGCCTGAAGTCGATGGCACTGAACTCACTCGGATGGGTTACATTATCGTGCAGACCAAGTCGACTGCAATCATTGCTGTCTGGGCTTTTGTGACAATGTTTGCCTTGTTCTTTGTACTCAAACAGGTTGGACTGCTGAGAGTTCCTGGGAATGAAGAAATTGAAGGTCTGGACATTGCCGAGCACGGCATGCCTGCCTACGGAGCTGACTCACCGCACTGAGAACGGAGAGGCATTCAAGCTCAGGCGTTGCGGCCAGACGCTGTGACCTTTGGCTGTTTTTTCCGCGTATTGCTTAAGCTGGATATCTGATCGGACGTGATCAGGAAAACGGTAAGCGGCAGGACGTCGGTCCTCAGGGTATCCACCGCGCGTGGTACTCCGAGGGTTGGCGACCTGCCGCTCGCGTCAACGCATTCGAACAAGTAGAATCGGCATTCAACACTTTGTCTACCTGTCCCGTGACTTGACGGAAGGACCAGTTGGATGCGTTTTCTGTTCTTAGCCAGCCTACCGCTCGCCTGGGCTGTCCCCGTCTGGTCCGCCGCTGCAGAAGATTCGCCGGTTCCGGACTTCGATCGACAAATCGCTCCCCTGCTCGCTGAGAGGTGCCTCGATTGCCACAGTGGCTCCGACGCCAAAGGAAAGCTCAATCTTTCAACTCGCCAGTCGGCGATGGCTGGTGGCGATTCAGGAATCGTCATTGATCCCGGAAAACCAGCGACGAGCCTGCTTTGGGAATATGTCGATTCGGATCAGATGCCGCCAAAGAAGCCGCTTTCTGCTGCTCAAAAAATCCAACTGAAATCATGGATTAAAAATGGGGCGAAATGGGGCGCGGAGACGATCGATCCCTACCGCTATTCCACCGACGCGCGTGCAGGGGTAGATTGGTGGTCACTACAGCCTCTCCGCACTCGAGTGAACCCCGAAACCATTTCGCCCGGACGGACGTCAAATCCAATTGATGCATTCGTCACCGCCAGGCTCGGCAATGCAGGACTGACTCTGTCTCAGGAAGCAAGCAAGCGAACGCTCGTTCGCAGATTGTCATTTGATCTGCTGGGCCTTCCTCCCAATCCGGATGAAGTCAATACGTTCCTTTCCGATACGTCGGCGGACGCGTATGAACGCCTCGTTGATCGAATGCTTGCATCGCCACACTACGGCGAACGCTGGGCAAGGCATTGGCTGGATATTGTGCGGTTCGGTGAGAGCAACGGTTTTGAATACGATCAGCCGCGCGACAACGCATGGCCTTATCGCAATTGGGTGATCGATGCCCTCAATCGCGATGTGCCGTATGACGAATTTGTTCGTTTGCAACTGGCGGGCGATCTCCTGCATCCCAATGATCTCGATTCCGCTGCCGCGACCGGGTATCTGGTGGCCGGCCCACACAACACCACATTGCCAGCCAACGACAAAATGCGAATGTCCATGGCACAGGATGAACTGGAAGACCTTGTGGGCAATGTCGGTCAAACTTTTCTGGGGCTCACTGTTAACTGCGCCCGCTGCCACGACCACAAATTTGATCCGATCTCGCAAAAGGAATATTACCAGTTCATGGCCACGCTCACCGGCGTCACGCATGGCGAACGTACGATTTCGGTCGCACTGTCCCAGCAGGACCAGCAGCGGTTGACTGATATCGAAATCATCCTGCAAAAACACCACAGGGAACTTGCCGAAATCGAACAGGCGGCGCGCACTGCGATCCTGGCGACACACAGCCAGGCAAAGCCGAATCTCCCGTTACCACCCATGGCAATCGCCGCGTGGGAATTCAATGACGATCTAAAAGACAGCGTGGGGGCGCTTGATGCGACGCTGCACGGTGCGGCAAAAATCGAAGATGGCTGCCTCGTACTCGACGGAAAAGATGCGTATGCCTCGACGCCTCCATTGCCCGGCGATCTGCACGAAAAGACCCTCGAAGTATGGGTGCAGCTGGATTCTCTGGAACAGCGCGGCGGTGGTGTGATCAGCGTGCAGACGCTCGACGGAGGCGTGTTTGACGCGATCGTCTTTGGCGAGCGTGAGCCTCTGAAATGGATGGCTGGCAGCAACAGCTTTGTGCGTACGAAATCATTCGGCGGTGCGGCAGAGTCTGACGCCAAAGAACGCGCTGTCCATATGGCGATTGTCTATCAGAAAGACGGGATGATCGTTGGCTATCGAGATGGCGTACCGTACGGTGTCGCGTACCAATCAGATGAATTGCAGACCTATTCGGCAGGTAAATCGCAGGTGATTTTTGGACTCCGGCATGCACCGGCAGGTGGCAACAGGTTGCTCAAAGGCCGCATTCAGCGAGCACTGCTTTACGACCGTGCCCTGACACCCGATGAAGTTGCTGCGTCAGCCGAGGCTGCTGATCGGAACTACGTGTCCCGTGCCCGGATGCTGGCGAGTCTTTCACCTGAGCAGCAAACCTATTTTCAAAAACTTTCCGCAGAAGTGACGACGCTGCAGGCGGAGAAAGAATCCCTGATTCATTCGCAGCAGAGAAAACTCTATACCTGTGTGTCAGGTAACCCGGGCGTTGCCAAAGTTCTGAAGCGAGGGGATGTGGGTAGTCCCGCTGAGGACGTCGCTCCCGCAGGACTCAGTGCCATCTCAGGAACTTCGCCCGATTTCGGACTGAAACCGGATGCGGATGACGCTCAACGTTGCCTGAAACTGGCCGAGTGGATTACGGCTCGTGATAATCCATTGTTCGCACGCGTAATGGTGAATCGTTTGTGGCAGTATCATTTTGGTCAGGGTTTGGTCACGACGTCCAGTGATTTCGGATTTAATGGAGGCCAGCCCAGTCATCCGGATTTGCTGGACTGGCTGGCCCAGGAATTCATCAGCCTTGAATATCGGTTGAAACCGCTGCATCGTCTGATGGTCACGTCGGCCACGTACCGGCAGTCGTCAACCCCCAATTCTGCCGCCGCCACGATCGATGCGGACAATCGGCTGCTGTGGCGAAAAACTCCGCAACGTCTGGATGCCGAAGAAATTCGGGATGCGGTTCTGATGTGTACTGGAAAATTGAATCCGGCCGTCGGAGGCGTCGGCTATCGCGATGTCCGGCATTTCTTCTTTAAGGGCAGCAATTTCTACGAATCGGTCGATGAAACAGGACCGGAATCTTACCGCCGCACAATTTACAGATTTTCACCGCGTGGCGGCCGGAATCCATTTCTGGATACATTCGATTGTCCGGATCCGTCCGTGACAACGCCCCGCCGAGCCGACACGACGACGCCGCTGCAGGCGCTGGCATTGATGAATAACACACTGGTCTTCCGGATGGCGGACGATTTTGCGGCGCGAATCATCCGCGAAGCCGGGAACACAACGGCGGCGCAAATTCAACGGATCTACCTGATCGCCTACGGCCGCGATGCCGACGCCCAGGAAATTCAGCTCGCCTCCCGCTTCGTGCAGGAACAGGGGCTGGCATCGTTTTGTCGCGTCATCCTGAACAGCAATGAATTCCTGTACGTGCGTTGAAGAGTCTGTGTCCCGGCGAGCGGTGCAGCGTCAGCCCACCGGTACCTTGCGATTCAACCGCACGCAGATTCGACCGTACTGATCGCTAATGGTGCAGAATTCGCATCGTACCGGCAAGCTGACACATGCCGCTCGCCGGCATGCGCGCTGTCGCAGAGATTGCTCACTCATCGCTCACAGATCGTGAAACCCAGTCGGCATAGCCTTTGGATGCCTGCGAAATGGGAATGGCGATGATTTCCGGCTCATCGTACGAATGAACCTCGCGAATCGCGGCTTCGACCGCCGCGTATTTTGCGGCCAGCGTCTTAATGTGGCACATCCATTCAGTGGACTCTTCCTGAACCCCGTTCCAGACATAGCGGCTGCGAATCGGCCCGGAGACCTGCACGCAGGCCGCCAGTTTCTTCTGGAACAGTAGGCTCGCAATGCAATCCGCCTCCGCTTCCGATCCGGTGGTCGTTTGAATCTGGATCAGGTCAGCCATGGATGCCTCTTGGTTTGACGGTAGTCCCTGCACGGCGGTGATCGATCGCGGCACTTAACCTTTCAGGATTTTCTCCACGCAGTCCGAGAAGTAGTCAATTTCGCTGACTTCCGTATAAATGTTCGGCGTGATGCGAATGCCCGAGAATTCCGGGTGGACAATGGGAGCCGTAAAGATGGTGTATTTCGCCTGCAGTTCCTCGGCGACTTTACGGACATCCAAACCTTCGAACCCGATGTTGCCGATGCCAGCGGACTGGTCGAGTTCCTTGCTGTGCATGATCCTAACTTTTTGGTTTTCTCCAAGGCGATTGGCCCAACGGTCTCTCAGATAACGCAGGCGGGCCGCTTTTCGCTCGATGCCGATGTTTTGATTGAAGGCAATCGCTTCCGGAATTGCGTTGTACGTGGATGCCGGGTGCGTGCCGATCGCCTCGAACTTTCGAATGTTGTTATCCTGGCTGCTGTCGGAGGCCATGAGTGCCCATGTTTCCTTAATCCGTGATTTGCGCACATACAGAAAGCCGGTTCCACACGGCGCGTACGCCCATTTATGCAGACTGACACCGTAGTAGTCGCAATCAAGGTCCGAGATTTTAAAAGGGAAGTGATTGAAAGCGTGGGCTCCGTCCACGATGAGCGGAATACCATGAGCGCGAGCCAGAGCAGCAATGCGTTTGACAGGAAAAATCTGTCCCGTCAGGTTGGTGATGTGACAGCAGAGAATCAATCGGGTCTTCGGGGTGATTGCCTCTTCGAATCGTCGTACCAATTCGTCCATACCCGGTGAAGGGACAGGGAAGGAAATTTCTTTGAGCACAATCCCTTCGCGGCGTTCACGCTGCCGAAACGTCGTTAACATGCGCCCATAGTCCTGATTGGTGGTGAGGACTTCGTCGCCTGGCTTAAGTTCAACACCAAGCTGGGCGATTTCCAGGGCCTCAGAAGAGTTGCGGGTGATGGCGATTTCTTCCGGATCAACGCCTGCAACTTCAGCGATACGACGTCGGGCCGTTTCCACCTGAGGGTAGAGTTGCTTGACCATGGTGTGGAACGGGCCCATATTCGTGGAGTCGTTGTAACGACGCTGGGCTTCCTGAACGATGCGGGGCGAGGGACTCATGTGGCCATTGTTCAGATTGAGCACGCTGCGGTCGATGGTAAATTCATTGCGGATCTGAGCCCAGAAATCTTCATCAGCGGCGACTTCTTCCGGTGAACTGTCTTTCACTGCTGCCAGAGCAGATTTCATGGCAAACGTGGTTCCAACGGCGGCGAGCTGCAATAGTTCTCTGCGATTCATCTCGGTTCCAGCCTTTTAAAAAAAAACGGGCACAAAATCTAAAGCACGCATAAACGCGACCTTACCGGTCGCCGCGACACTTTGTCAAGCGATGTGAATCGGCACATTCAGGAATACGTCGGGCGAGCGGTGCGGCGTTAGCCCACCGGTACGTTGCGATTCGACTGCATTATCCGCCGGGCGCCGACACGATCTGCTCGACGATGTTCACGCCCACGCGTTGGCTCCAGCGGTCCAGCAACTGATGCAGCACAGGTCCTGGTTTGCCGCCACCGATCGTTAGTCCATTGATCTTTGTCACGGGCGCCAGGCAATAGGGCGTGCTGGCGAGAAATGCTTCTTCCGCATTGATCACATCGTAGACCTGAAAATCGCGTTCAACAAAACGGATGTTCAATTCGACGCATAGTTCAGCAACGGTCTCGACACTGATTCCTCGCAGCACATTTCGGCGACTCGGGCAGACAATTTCCTTCCCCGTGTAGATCAGAAAATTGGAGCCACTGGTTTCGGTCACATTCCCTTCCAGGTCGAGACACAGACTAACGGCTTTCGGATCAACAAGATGCGTTTCCTGATCAGCCAGCCACCAGTGCATGCGGCTGCGGCACTTGATCTTTGGATCGACACACTGCGGCGGCACATGACGAATCGACGGCGTGACCACGTGCGCGCCATCGGTGAAAAAGTGGCTCCAGAATCGAAACGGCAAGGGGAACGTGTGCATGCAGTATGTCGGCGCCATATCTCCCGCTCCACCCGCCGCGCCCGCATAGACCCGAAACTCACCCGGACTGATGAACTGCACCAGTGCCAGTTCTTCATCGGGCTGCAGCAGTGCAGAATTCCGACGGATCAACTCCTGCGCCACTTCCGTCGTCGCCTCCGCTGAGATCGGTGGTGTGATTCTGGCGTACTTACAGGATCGATAAAATCGGGCGACGTGATCTTCGAGACGAAACGGTATCTGATTAAATGTTCGGCAAAGATCGGTGACGGTTGCCCCCAGGACAACGGACGCATCAAAGATCGCAATATGCGCCTGTGATGCAGGGAGAAACTCTCCTTTGAGATAAACGCTGGGCTCTGGCATAAAGCGTCACCGATCAGGCAGGGGGCGGGAGTCGTAAGATTAAGAACACAATCAGCGCTATTGTTTTGAAAGCGACGCGATCTCTGCTTCGGACAACGCGCGCGAGTACAGCCTAACGTCAGATAGCCTGCCTTTGAAGTAGTCGTGCGGGCCAAATCCAATCAGCAGCGGACGATCACAATTCAGATCATAATCCGTGTCTGTGAATCCCGATTCCTGCGCGACCAACGTTCCGTCGGTGTACAGCCTGAGCGTTCCGTTTGTGCGGACTGCCGCGATATGATGCCACCCCGCGGGGAACGCTTTGCCTGCCATGGCGACGCGTCCTGCGCGCCAGGAATAGACCTTACCGGACGGCAAGGTGCTGCAAAACAGTTTGCCGTTGTGTTCGGCCATGGTCCATGCCCGACGATACTTAACGTCAGGAGTATGATCGAGACGTGTCAGTCGGTTCCAGGAGGACTTGTTATCGAACTCGTAAACTTCCGCCAGTGGCAGAGTGCCACCTATCAGACGCCCGTTATGAACGAGCATGCCCATCACTTCCAGCTCTTCTCCAAGCCGACCCACGTCAGTCCATTGGTGAGGTTGCTCAAATCGATAGACGCGACCGCTCGGCCACGTGCCGACATAAAGTCTTCCGGCCAGGGTTGCGAAGGCATACGTCTGAGTATTCTCGGCGAGCTGCCCGCAATCAAACCACGATTCGCCATCGAATCGAAAAACACGACCGCCGTCGTAACTGCTGGCGTAAAGCCAGCCGTTGTGGACGGTCATGGCTTCGGCCCGCATATGCGTCGTGTCGCCTGGAAGATCTGCTGGCCGCTGTGGACTACCGGCATTCTTCCATGCCGTTCCGCCTTCGTACCGAAAAAATCCGGCCGGACGATAGAGCGACGAAGCATAGAGGTGGTTACGATAGACGACCATACCCCCTACTGCTTCTGCCTCCGGCAGGTGCCCACAGTCGATCCAGCCCGATTCACCGTCATATCGAAAGATGCCACCGCCGAGCGTCTTGTTTTCGGACTCAGGCAGTGATGATCCTGCGACGCGGTATTTTCCGGTCCCGGCGTACAACTGGCCATTGAACACGATCAGAGCCGTTACAGAATTGGAACGATCCGGCGCTCCACAGTCGATCCATTTGTCACCTCCGGCAAATCGATACACATGCCCTGCATCGCCGGGGCTGGGTTCACAGGTGCCAGCATACAGCTGACCATCAAATTCACACAGCGCAAATCCAAGGAGTGCGTTCCCTGGTGCTCCGCAGTCTGTCCATGCGGCATCCGGTCGATCCTGATCGATGCCAAACTGCAGTTGACGGGCGTTGGCCTGAGAAAATGTGACTCCCACATTGGTCTTGAGCCACAG
>JAGQQS010000922.1 GCA_020426105.1 Planctomycetaceae bacterium | reverse complement strand
TGACCAAACAGTTCACTCTCCAGCAATGTCTCCGGTAAGGCTCCCAGATTGACCGCCAGAAACGGACCTGCACTGCGATCGCTGAGATTGTGTAAAGCGCGTGCGATGAGTTCCTTACCGGTCCCGCTTTCGCCGTGAATCATGACGGTGGCATCCGTTGCGGCCACCTGACGAATCTGGTGGAACACATCCTGCATGGCCGTGCAATTACCGATGATGTTAGAGATCTCACCGGCATTGGCGAGTTGTCCGCGAAGTTGTATGTTCTCCCGTTGCAGCAGACAGTGTTCGAGAGCCTTGCGAACCTGCTGACGAACCAGATTCAGGTCCAGCGGCTTTGCAATGAAATCAAACGCTCCGGTACGCATGGCATCGACGGCCGTTTCCATTGTCCCGTGAGCCGTAATCACAATCGCGGCTGTCTGCGGTCGCGCGAAGAGCATCTTGCGCATCAGTTCAATGCCATTCACGGCGCAGTTCAGGCGAACATCGACAATGACCAGCTGGTAGTCAGTCTGTTCAAACAACGCCAGTGCCTCGTCCGCATCTCCGGTAGTGGCAATTACGTCCGCTTCACTCGCAAGGCCTTTTGCGAGGCCCGCGCGGATATTGGGTTCGTCGTCCACAATCAGGATTTTGAAGCCGGAATTGTTCATGCACTTTCTTCCAGTGGCAACAGCACGGTAAACTCCGTGCCAGGCAGTCCGCCGCGATCTTCCCCGGTACGAAAATCAATCGTCCCCCCGTGCTGGCGGATGTATTTATAGCACAGCGCCAGTCCCATGCCGGTGCCTTCCGGACGTGTCGTGAAGTACGGGTCAAAAATCTGAGATTGTATTTCCGGCGGGATCCCGATGCCCGTATCTGCCACGTCAATCCGCACGAAAGCATCCTGACGACTAACCGTGAACGTCAACGTTCCGCCATCGGGCATGGCATCAATTCCGTTCAACGCCAGATTCAACAGGACCTGTTCCAGTTGAGCTTCGTCCGCCAGCACGGTTCCGACCGGTTTTGAAGGGAGATTGACGTCAATCACAATGGAATGGCTGTCAGCCTGCGGACGCAACAGTCGGACCAGTTTTTCGACAAGATTTCTGATCAACACGGGAGATCGGCCGACATCATTCACGGTAGCGTAGTTACGAAAACCATCCAGTACTTTACTAATGCGGGTGACTTCCGTCTGAAGCACATCCAGCATTTCGGTGACATCCGGCTGAGGCAGATCATGCGACAGCCGCTCCTGCAGGAGCTGGATATGCAGCATCAACGCACTCAGCGGATTCTTAATTTCATGCTGCAGCCCCGCCGCAAGCGAACCGAGCCCCATATAGCGTTCCATCCGGCGCAAACGCTCCTCAAGCAGGGCTTTTTCGGTGACATCTCGTACGTAAACCACAGTACCGATTTCGTCCTTCTGCTGATTCCTCAGAATTGTACAGCTCACGCGATGTGTATGTTTGTGACCATGGCGGACGACACAATAATCCCTGTCTCGAATCGTCTCGTGAGTCGCATTCACTTCACTGCAAACCTGCGCCAGTGTTGCATGCGTCCTGTCGATATCCGTCAAATATTTTCCCACAGAATCGCTGTCAATCCCAATCCGGTCTCGCGCACCCGCATTCACGCTGGTCATCATTCCGTGACGATCGGTCGTAATCACTGCCGCATCCATGCTGGCAATGATATCAGTGGCCAGAACTTTCACATCGCGCAGTGAACGCTCGCTGTGGAGATAACCTCGCAACACCAGCACCAGGGCAACTGTTGTGCCAACCACGTTCAACACCATCAGCACAGCCAGCCGGGCATTCAGACGCAGCGAACCGGAAAGTTCCTGAGCCGCCTCCAGATCACTTTGAGGCAAATGTCTGACAATTCCAGCGACAATTTCCTGTTCACGGCGAACGTCCAAAGTTATCAGGATCGTAACCACCAGCGAAATCAAACCCAGAAGCGCAAGGCTAATGGCCAGAAGTCGCATGCTTCGACCGTTGGGATTTTCATGAAGATCGAACATGCCTGCTTTTCAATGATGCCGGGGTTGCAATTGGCGGGATGCTGGAAGTCTAGTACGCTGTCATGCCCCGGAAAAGGGGGCTGGAACAATAGCCAAATGGCCCGAAGGATGCTGCGCACTATCCGTTGCAGCCCCCTTTTATGAGTCGCAAAACTTGTTCTTAATGTTGACA
>JAGQQS010000921.1 GCA_020426105.1 Planctomycetaceae bacterium | reverse complement strand
TGCATTTTGTGCCACGTGGCGCAGGAGTAAATGTGTGGCGCAGGATTGACCAGGGACGCTCGGCTGACCCACGGCATCATCAATCGGACAATAATGCTTCGAAACCTGACACCACATCAAACAATTCCTCGTCAATAGTGCTTTGGCGAAGACGATGAAATTTGCTGTTGAGATCTTCCAGCAGTGCATCAATGTTTTTTTCCGCTCGCTGCATCGCGGACAGACGGCTGGCATTCTCACTGGCCAGGGACTCCGCGCAGGCTCGGAAGAGCGAGACGAACAGGTATTCCCGAACCAGTGCCTGTAATACCTCGGAGTGGCTGCCAATAACTTCGGGCAGTCGATGTGTTGGCCAGGGGGCTTTTGCCAGACGGTCCTGCCAGGCAGCATCCAGCGGCAGCAGTTGCTGATGAGTCGGCTCATAGACCATCCCTGACATTGGACGGTTGTAAAACAGGTAAAACTCCGCTGCATTGTCGTTCTTGCGCAGTTCTTCGCCGACCATCAGAATTTCTGCGATCAGCAGGGTGATCGCTTTGACCGAGGTCGGGACTTTGAAGAGTCCCATCAAGGGCAGGCCCGTGTCTGCGACCCGCGAATGGGCTCGTTCGCCCACGGCCCAGATTCGTAGCGTATTTCGTGTTGCTGCAAGCGTTTTCAAAGCATATTCAACGACAACTTCGTTGAACTGACCGACGAGTCCCTGGTCCGAACCAAATACGACGGCGCCGACGATTCGCCGGTCAGATTTCGCGGACGGTGCGCAGTCCTCAGTTGCGGACACCGCATTGATTGTTGTCGTGCGAAAGCAGACGCTCAGTCCCAGATCGATGGCTCTCGCATAGTCTCCGAGGGATCGCACGGATTGCTCATACTGTCCGATGCTGGAGGCCGCCATGGCCTTCATCGTTCGCACGACAGACTGTAGTTCTCCTGCACTGCCGATCATGCGACGCAGACTCACAATGGTGTCACTCATGGGTTAAGTCCTGGCTTTCACAAGTTTACAGTGTGGCCGACACTGGCCATGGCATGCAGAGGTCAGTTTACTGCAGTCTGCTCTTCGGCAATGTCTCCAACGCCTTCTTCGCGGCTGTAACGATGATCCTGCGATCGGCGTCAATAAGGGAATCCGATGTTTCGAATCGAGCGCAAAGCCCCGAAGGTAACTCGACGGCCGCCGCGGTGAGTACTCGCTCCGCCTGAACAACCTGTTCAAGCGGAATCTTATCGAACAGTTTCTCCGTCAGCGCGACCAGCAACATAATCTGTGCGGGCACGGATACTGGCGAGTATTCTGGTTGTTTAAGGCACGCTCGAATCCGTCGACCATGTTCGATGATCTCCAGAGTCGGCTCATCCAGATGAGCACCAAACTTTGCGAAAGTTTCCAATTCTTCAAACTGCGCGTAGTTAAGTTTCAGATCACCGGTGAGCGCTCGAAACACTTTAAGTTGTGCTTTGCCACCCACGCGCGAGACAGATTTACCGACATCGACGGCCGGCAGTACTCCCAGTGCAAACAGAGATGGTGAAAGACAGATTTGCCCGTCCGTGATCGAAATCAGATTCGTCGGAATGTAGGCCGATATATTTTGAGCCTCGGTTTCAATAATCGGCAAAGCGGTCAGTGAACCTCCGCTGAGTTCCGGGCGGAGGTGAGTGGAGCGTTCCAGCAGACGCGAGTGAATATAAAAAATGTCGCCAGGAAACGCTTCACGTCCTGGCGGCCGACGCAGGAGCAACGATATTTCCCGGTAGGCACGAGCATGTTGTGTCAGGTCATCGTACACAATCAGCACATCACGGCCCTCGCACATGAAATGCTCGGCGATGCTTGTCGCCGCATATGGAGCGATGTACGCAAGGCCAGGTGGATCGTTGCCTTCGGTGACGACGACCACGGTGTATTCCATAGCGCCTCGTTCACGCAACGCCGCAATGACTTTGGCCACACCGGAAGCTCGCTGGCCGATCGCACAATAGATGCAGACCACGTCCCTGCCACGTTGATTCAGAATCGTGTCGATGGCAAGCGTTGTCTTGCCGGTTTGTCGGTCACCAAGAATCAGCTCGCGCTGTCCGCGCCCGATCGGAATCATCGCGTCGATGACTTTCAATCCCGTCTGCAGTGGCACGTTGACCGGAGCTCGATCCATGATCGCCATTGACGGACGTTCAATGGGAAGCCGCCGGGTGGTGGTCGCAGGGCGGCGATCGTCAAGCGCCCGACCCAGGGGGTCAATCACGCGACCGAGCAATTCGTTTCCGACGCCAACATCCATCACGCGCCCCGTTCGCCGCACTTCGTCACCCGCATTCAGGTGAGCATAATTGCCGAGCAGCACAACTCCGATCTCATCTTCATCAACATTGAAAGCAATGCCGAAAACGTCGCCCGGAAATTCCACAAGTTCTTCATATCCCACTCCCGGCAAACCAGTAACCCGCGCAATGCCGGTGGAGACCGTTGTGATTCTGCCGATTTCACGGAGTGTCAATTGCGGCGCGAACGCATCACGCGCGGCAGAAATCTGCGAGAACGCGTTGTTGTAAATGATTTGCAGGTTGTTCATGCTGTGTTTCTGTGGGCAGAAAGATGGCGGGGCAAAAAGATGAACTCACAAAGCTGCATTCGATCTTTTTGCCCTGTCATCTTTTTGTCCCCACCTCCAGTTCCTTCAAATAATCATTCAAACTCCACGCCAACTTCTTTCCGTTCACCGACAGTTCGATACCACTCACTAATCCGGGGACGACTTCGAACTGTATTTGAACGTTCGCTGACATCGTGGCGTTTAATTCTGTTTGAATTTTCAATTGCTGCTCGGTAGGCAGTATGAAAGCACTTCGCACCAGCGGCGACTGCTTCGGCGTTTGTAGTGCAGCAGCCAGTTCTTTCTGCAGTTCACCGTTCAACGAATGCAGGTGCGTAATAAAAACGTTGATCATTTGTTCCTCCAGGCTCACATCCGCCAGGTCTTGCAGCGTTTTTCTCGTCAGGGCGAAGACTTCCTGTTGAGTTCGTTTGATGATCTCCTCGCTCAAGCTCTGTTGTTCAGCTCGTAGTTCGTCGCGTCGCTTTGCTGCGAGCACGTCGGCATCATTTCTGGCCTCAGTCAGCAGTCGCTGGCGTTCGGCAGCAGCTTCGTCAGTTGCTTGACTCAAGAGTGCCTCGCGCTGTTTGGCGAACGTTTTGTTCTTCTGTTCGAATTCGTCGCGTTCTTGCTTTGCGTCGGCGCGTTTTTTGTTGGCGTCGGCAATCTCAGCGGCGATGCGTGCCTCTCTCGCATCAATCGCATCCAGGATGGGTTTGTAAAGAAATCGCTTCAGCAACCAGACCAGAATGATGAAGTTGACGGCCTGCGCAGCGACGGTAAACCAGTCGATCAGCATCAGTCTACTTTCCTGCTGCCTGAGCGAT
>JAGQQS010000920.1 GCA_020426105.1 Planctomycetaceae bacterium | reverse complement strand
GCGGACCAATTCTTCCCAGAATCGTCATTCCGTATTTCGGTAATTCCGCCGCCGGCCAGCGCGGATTCCGGATAATCTCCACCAATCGTGGCACCAGCATTTCCGCATGCAGTTTCAGATGTTCCTGATCCGCAGGTCCGTCGGCATAGGCCAGGGCGAGAATCGCGTGTTCCGTCGCAGACTCTTCGTTTCGTTCAAGCCGTGAAATCCAGACACGCGTGGGGAGTTCCTGAAACATCCGTTCGCCAGCCAGACGACCTGCGATAGAAGACCGCCAGTCGGCGGAGATGCACGCGAACATGGCAGCAATCAGCAGCATCGTCGCCAAGAGCGTGACCGTCCGCCATGACCAAACGACGACCCGGGCCATCATCCGGTTTTGTGACGGTTCAGCAGGCTTATCTCGCCTGGCCGCTCGAAAGGCTGTCGCAATAATGAATAGCCCGCTTCCGAAGAACCATCCCCAGCTGACCGGACGTCCAAAATCTTTCATCGTCATTGACGGTGCGATCGCCACCACTGCGCCCAGGATTTCGATCAACACGGCAAATACCATCAGGCTCATTACAAGTGCTGACCATGCCGCTGGCAGGCTCTGAACAAACCGTTTCCACATGATTGTTCTTTCCGTTGTTCGAGAAGGTCGCAGATCACATCTTCCTGCAGACTGTTTAGAGCGGCAAAATCGCGAAAACGGGCGCAGGCTGCTGCGCGAATCCGGGCGAACCATTTTAAACGCTCTATCGGACGGAACTGATTGAACCACGGCCACCTGACCGGTCCTCCGACACAGACTTCAGCGGACCCCCGGCCCGACCGGGGGCACGATTGATCTCCGGATACCCAAAAAATTCCGGCGATTCTTCAGAATCAATTCTGCACTTCGCTCGGGGCCTTTTTCGCACCCGATTCGTGAGAACTCGCAGGACGTGGGCGCCGCCACGCAACAGGCGAGGTGTTCTGCTCGACTGCGGCCGGAATTCATTCGGAAGACACGTTATCGGGATGCGCGTCAATTCGGAATATGGCATCCACGAAAAGCTGCAATGCATGGATTGCTGCCTGCTGTCGTTCATCCTGGTGATTCTCAGTCACCCACAGGCGACCCTGAACAATTCTGCAGATGTGCCAGGAATCTCCATTTCCAGATTCAGCAGACAGCCTTCAGTCTGATCAATCGTCTGATTGTGTATCGTGCACCCACGGTAATGTTGCCCTTCAATTCCGAGCTGAGCTTTGCCAACATTTCCGGATCAGACCACATACCTGACCTGTTTTCTGCGGCCGGCAGAGCATCTGTGAACTTGAGATTTCCCGGAGCCCTCCACGCCGTCAGTCGTGGAGGGCGCCTCAATGACATGCTGTCAAGGATGAATTAGTCGAAGCTGGCTTGCGCTGCAGGCTGGCGTACTTCTCTTCGGCCTGCTTTCTAAGTTCATGCAATTTGTCGACGGATTCCTGGACGTGAGCTGGCTCCAGACGTTCGCGAGGGCCTCGAACATTGACACCAAGACTCTGCAATTTCATTCGGTACTCCGCATCTTCCATTCGCTTGCGCGACTCGTCTATCCGCTTCAGCAGAGTGTCGATCTCACGAACCAGAACCGGAATCCGCGATTCATAAATGCCATAGCGATACAAAGCGAACGCGACGAGAATCACGGTCACGACAGTGGCAATCATCGGAACAAAAAACCGGTCAGCAGTTCCGTCTCCAAAGAAGTCCGGGAAAACCAACCGACCAAGGTGCATAATACCCCTGAAAGCTCGCGGCATGTCCTCAAGAGAACGATAGGGTTTGAGGACACACTCAAACCAAGCCGCGTAGAACGCAATTCCGGCCACGAGACTTATTCCTCCGGTGACTATGCATATCGACTCCCAGTCAGGAGGCTGGCCGATTTTTTTAATCTCCTCTTCTGCCCAGAAATGTGGAGATGCCGATGCCCCCAACATTTCAAACTCCAGGTTCCTGCTGTGATTGCAGGGATTCCGGCACTTCTCGCAATGACGAATCGGTGTGCCGATATTGAATTTATCTCCGCCTCTCAAACGGTGAGCATGTCCACAATGTGGACAGATTTCGAAATACACAGTCTCAACACGCACGGGCATATGACACCTCCGGGATAGAATGAAGTACCTGGTCCTGAAGCAAGTTATGTTTTTCTGAGTAAATTGATGAGAGTTTTCAAAAGCTCGAAATCTTCTGGGGATTCATGTCTTCGCGTGACGGATCTCCCGTCCATACGGTTCCTGCGCGCCACAAGGGGATGACAGCTCCTCCGCTTCTTTCTGAATCACTGATTTCCTTGCTGTTTCCAAATCGTGACTCGGGAATGCTCATGATCGATCCTTTGATTGTGTGCGTAAGCGCTTGGTGCACAGCATGTTATGATCATCGGTACCTGCTTATTTTTTGTGGCAGGCCCGGGCCAACGTATTCCAGACCACGGCCAACCTATTCGGTTGGCCGGTTCTCATCAGACGGCTGCAGAACGACTCTTCGGAAGCTGATCGATGTCTCATTCCTCGCGGGCTCCGGGAAGTACGACAGTCGCAATTCGTCACGTGTCAGACTGTCAACTCGAACCATGTCTCTGCCGTTTTCATACTCCAGGCAAAATCCCAAATTCCAGCAGAAGCGTCCCGAGTGAGATTTCGTTTCTATTTCTCCGGACGGCTGCTTTCGTTGAAATAAGACGTCATACTGGCCATCTTCGTCAATATGGAGGATCAATCGAAATTCCATCGTCTGACCATCTGGTCCGGGACTCGACTCCGAGCACTCCCAGATCCCGATGAGATCCTGGATGTTGACCTGATTATCCGTAATTCCGGGAATTCTGCGTTCCAGGTTAAGGGGATCATCATCGGGTAACGGATTCTCGGTGACATTTCGTGCCAGAACCAGGTGATCCGGAATCATGCCTTTCGACACAAACACGCTGTCCTGTTCGTTCCAGGGAAAACCCGGCAGTTTGAATTGTTTTCTTTCCAGATCATGAATTCGGTACGGCAGATAGTCACCGACTTCGCGGAGGGTCACTTCGCGGTCACCGTTCCGGTCGGCACGACCAGAAAGGCCTTCGAGCAATGATTGCGTGAACCGGCTGTTTTCTGTGCCTGCCATGCTGAACTGGCTGCCAATACTGGATGCGAGGAGAACCATCCCTGCAGAAGAAGCACTGAAGTCTTTTCCATTGCCGAAATAGAACGACCATGCTGGAGAATGGCTGATCTGCCCCGCATGGCAGCAGTCCAGAATCAACATCACGCGACAGCCGCCAGCCAACAGCGTTGAGGCATTCGCCAGGAGTGTCCAGTCAGAAATTGCAGCAGAATTTAAAGGCGACTCTGCCCCCAGCCGTTTCGTCGGATCGAAATCCTGAGGGATGAAATACCATCCTCCTCCGCTGCGCGTACCATGTCCGCTGAGATAGATCACAACGAGATCGCCATCCTGAATCCGCGACGCATCATCGCTGTTGATGACAGTTAATGAGTCAATTGCCTGGTTGATGTTGGCCATCGTGGCTTGCTCGTTCGTCATCACATCGACAACCCGAGCCCCCTGAGCCTTGAAGTGTGCCGCGATCTTTCGTGCATCGTTGACACATCCCGAAAGAGGTGTCAGATGCTGATAGCTGTCAATACCGATGGCCAGCACATGAATTCTTGTGATGTGGGATCGCTGGGTGAGCAGTTCCAGCATCATGCGATCGAGAGCTGTGGCTGGCGGATCCGGAATTCCGGGATTGATGGGTGACGTGGCAGATGTGCTGCCGTTGATCATTCGTGATTGCTCCATGAGTTTTACAAGGTCCGAAGGTTCCGGAACAAAATCGTCACTGTTCCTGGCGTCAGTGGTGTCATCCTCGTGCTGGAAATCTCTGACATCGATGGTTCGGATTTCCTGCATGAATTGCTCAAAGTCAAACGTGTCCGAAACAGTGCCTTCGTCCTGGCGCTCATCAGCCGAGAGTCTCGGTAGCAGAGATTGAGTAACGACCAGCATCAGGACGAGAACGCTGCCGAACTTTGTGTGGCGAAGCATGATTCGATCTTTCTGTGAGAATTCCAACTGCCATGCAGTTGTCTTCGATCTGGTTGAGTTCCTGACAAGGTCTTCAGACAACGCCCCTAACTCGATCAGTTGGGTATCCTTCGAGCCAAACTCAACGACGAACGGCTGCTGAATGTTCAAGTTCGCTCTCTGTCACTACGCCCATTGATACAGGCTCCTGCGAACTCCCAAACACTTTGTGCAAATCCAGGTTGGCCGCAATAGTGGCCACGCCGATCCCGGTTCCCAGGATCGGAGCAGCGAGTGCGCCAGGCGCGAAAATGATAGCGCACAACCAGAATCGCACGGGTTCCGCATCACGATAGATCGGGGAATAGTGACGTCGCCTTCCCCCGGCAAACTCGCCCTTCCATAGACTTCGGACGTAATGACCGAAAACGCAGATACCACCAAGGGCAAAACCTAATCCAAACAGCACGCTCATGATCCGATTCCTTGCTTGTTGACGTAAGGCGATTGCCCTGAACTTTGGGCAGCTGTCATGACCAGCGGCTCGAAGGCGATTTTGGGGGCAGGAATCCCTGGGAATTCATCGACGGGCGCACGGAAAGCCGAATTTCCTATGACCTTTCCGCCGGTGAGATAGCGGACTCGAGGGCTGCAAGACGCGTCAACGACTCCACCCATCGCCCTACTGAGGTCTCGTGAGGATTCGCCAGGCGTCCAGCGTACCCAGCGTTTCAGAACGCTTGATCTCGGTTACAAGTTAGTTCATCGGATGCAGTTGCGGCGTGGTCTTCCATGGGTGACGATCCGAGCGACTGCTACTGAGGTTCGAGGGGCTCCAAATCACCCCAGCGTTCGCGCAGCTTCGTGAACCAGTCGCCTTCTTTGGGAGCCGGGCCGGGGGGCAGCGCACCCGCCGGGGCGACACCATCAATGGGTGCCACGCGGGCAAAATTTCGGTCCGCCGGGTTTTCGGACAGGAATATCGGCTCGACCAGCGGGTCATCCGGACGGCGGAAGACGGGGGCAGTCTTCTGCGAAATGGGAATACTTTCTGGTCGTATAAGATACCAGTTACCGGTGATCTCCCAATTCTTAATGACGTCTCGCTGCATCTCGGCCCCCAAAGCCAGGAGGAACACCGGCAACACGTTTCCTTGTATCGTGACACCACTCGCTGGTGCTGACACATTGAACCGATCGAATCCCATCCCGACGACTGTATTGTGGACGAGTTCCAGGAACTCTGGGGCTTGGCCGCTGGCATCCGTTGAGACGACGAATGCTGCTTGTTGCGGGGTCAACTTCACGACGTTGTTGCGCAGAGACACGCGTCGTTGTTGGCCGCCCACCAGCACAGCGCTTCCAAGCGACCACGGCTCGATGAGATTTCGCACAATCAGTACCGGCGGTGCGATCATCCCGGGCCAACCCTGGATGGAAAGATTGCCTTCGATGAAGCAGTCTCGCACGACGATTGGATTGACGCTGTCACTTCCCAAACCATTCACACGGATAGCAGCCACCGCAGGATTTGTTGTCTTGTCGGCATCGAAGAATTGAAACCGGCTATCCTCGATGACCAGACGTGCCCCCGCCTCGATTCCCAATGCGGAATAAGGGTGCTTGAGCGAATCGGTAGTGCCGACGATATGAAAGCCGCTAAGTCGGAATCCCTGAGGATTCAGCAGTTGATGGCCATCCCGATAATCAAAGTTTGAATTTTCAGTTCGGTAATTGACCCAGCCGTTGATCTCCAGAATTGTCTGCTGATCGGTCACAAGCCCGATGTCGGCCGGCGGATTGTTTAGCCGTAGCGACTCTTTGTACGGCCCTTTGTCCAACACTTTGACAACTTCGCCTGGTTTGAGCGCATCGAGTGCTGATTGGATCGTGGTGAACTGCCCGCTGCCGTCCTGGGCGACGGTAAGAATCGTGCGGCCTTTCAACCAGTCCTCCAGCGGCGGGGGTTCGTCGATTTTGATCGGCGGCTGGATGACACTGGTTGCTGACGCTCCCGGCTCTTCGATCCGCACCCACTTTGCCCCGATGATTTTACCATGCCGGCCGTGGCCAGAGGAATCCTTGACTTGTTCACCGGCTCCTTCCTCGAAGTTGTAGAGAATCAACGTATCGGCATCCGCGGCCATGCGTGGTTCGGGTTCGAAATCCTCCTTATAGCGCACTTTGGTTGAATAGCGGAATTGGTCAATGACTGCATCCAGCGGTTCCCAGGTGTCATGTATGCCCCATTGCCCGCCTAATATGGCCGAACTCGGTAATGGCGGAATCTCAGCTGTGAGTGCGATCTTGCTTTTGAGTTTCCCGTCTGCGTAGATCCGCAGTTCGTGATTGTCCGACGTGACGGCCAGATGAATTCGTGTCATAGCGGTTGATGGTTCAGCCGTGACTCGATCGTCGGGGTCAGGGCCATGCCAGCGCCAGCCATTGTGCCGCTGAACTAACATCAGATTGCTGCCAAGGCCGAACACCAGACGGTTCGCTTTCCGATCCGTGGGAACGCTTCGAGGCGTGATGTAAAACTCGAACGTACAGGGTTGGCTGGGATCTTTGATGAAGGGCAATTCAACCCGCCCAGACCCGTCATCGAGCGAGACATTAAAGTCCAGAGCCGTGCGTCCTTGTGGAGGAGGCGGATTAACCGGTAAATGCGGCGTCAGATCCCCCCATCGTTCGCGCAGCCGGGTGAACCAGTCACCTCCCGCAGGAGTCGGTCCTGGAGGCAGCGGCCCGATGTAAGTCGGCAATGTTCCCCCGGCACCTGCTGCTCCAAGTTTGTCATCGGAAGCAATTCGAAAGGCATTCGGCGCATCCAGGTTTGTCGCCAGGAATTGCGGCTGAGTGATCACATCAGTGGGGGACTGCCGCAAACTGACGGGGCGCGTATTCGGAGTCTTGACCTGCCCATAAGCATTGTGGTCGACCTTCCATTGTTTTTGCGCATGGTTGCGGAATTGCTCTCCGCGATCCTGGAAATATACGATGCCATCACCCAACCGCAGATTGTTGCAGATCGATACCTGGGAATCCGGGACGGTATTTCCAAAGAACACGATGCCATGCTTCCCCGCGAAGTAGCAATTGTGAACTTCGACAGAGGCCACCTCGGAAACATCGCCGAGCAGAAGATTGTTTGAAACGCTTCCAGAGAAGACACAGTCGCGAACAGTCAGACTCTGCAGATTCTGGCCAACCACGTACACTTGATGATCGACCTCCAGCCCCGGAAAAATATTACGGACGAGTTGAACTCTTCCATGGCGGTTGTCTGGAGGATACGGAGTCTGGGTGAGTGTGTTGACTAAGATCGATCCATCGATCACGCAATCCCGTACCATCACCGACATCTCCGTGGAAAACGCCTCATCCCAGTTGCTCAACCCCACTGGTTCTCCATCCCAGCAGCCTTGTCCGCTCCGACGAATTTGGCAGTTTTCAATCACGCATTCTTTCGGAGTACGGACCATCAGCCGATGATGCCAATGTCCGTCTTCGTAAGTTCCCTTTGGGGCCGGGAACCGTAGATCAAACCCATGCAGCCGAAACTGATCGGCATCTTCGAAATTGTAACCGAGATAAACGTTCACAGGCTTTCCGTTGCTGGGGTCTTGTGCCATCCACCCCAGTGTCCACTCATCAAACGCCACGACCGTTTGTACCCGGCTGAACAGCCCGCAATCGGCCGGTAATCTCGTGCTCAGCCGTTCCCGATACGGTCCTCGATCTAAGACCTCGATCGCCTCACCGGATCCCACCTGGTCGAGCGCCGCCTGGATCGTTTTGAACTGTCCGCTGCCGTCCTGTGCCACGGTGAGAATCTTCCGGGCTTTCAGCCAGTCCTCCAGCGGCGGAGGTTCGTCGATCGGATTTGCCACAACCGGAGAAATGTCTGCGGAGACAGGTTTGACGTTCTCTTTGTCTTGACGACGGGTTAAACGGACCGTGACACGCCCGTTTCGGCTGAGAATCAACTGATTGGGTGGTGACAATTCGAACTGGTCCGCCAGTTCCGCAGGCAGCTTCACTTCAATCTGTCCGGATCGAATCCGCAGCTCAGTCTTTCCCGGTTTCACCACATACTCCGTTCCTGTGGAAGCCCCCTCTCTGAACAGCGAAACCTGGATCTGCTCGATCAAATCGTCTGGCGCCTGAATCTCCAACGTGCCGCGATCGGTTTGAATCACAAGGACCGCCAGCAGAGCAACGACTATCGACGCACCGGCCAGCAAACTCCAGCGTCGAATGAACGGCCCGCGTCCGGAAACGGCGGCAACCTGAACGGGTGCCTGATCCGGCGATTGGATGACAGTGACTTCATCAGCAGACAGGCGAGAATGAGGAGTCATCGATTGACTTGCTGACGTAACTGATGTCACTGCCTGTGCGTTGGCTGGTTCAGTATTCTCCAGCAGGGCAGCCAGATTGGCTCCTTTCGTGAAGGGAGTTACGGATTTGGCAACATCCGCAGGAGACGACGGCCGATCCGACGGCGATTTGGACAACAATTTCCCCACGTAGTCGGCAAGTTCCCGCGGACAGTCGGGACGCAGATCGTCGAGTCTGGGTGGCACTTCTCGATCAAGTGCCCTCAGTCGTTTCATCGTTGTGTTGTATTTTTCCTCTTCAAACGGCGCACGGCCAGTGAGCAATTTGAAGAATGTCGCTCCCAGGCTGTAGAGATCTGCACGTACATCGACCTGATGCGGTGTCTCCAGACCTTGCTCAGGAGCCATGTAATCGATGGTGCCGATCACTTGCCCCGTCTCGGTGATCTCGGGAGATTTTCCAATCGAGCCCTCCTGAAAAACTGCCAACCCCAGGTCAAGAATCTTGAGCGACAAAGTCTCGCCGGGCTGCGTTGGCCGGGCGAGCATCAGATTCGACGGTTTGATATCGCGATGAACCATCCCGTGGTCAGCGATGTGCTGCAACCCCAAAGCGGCCTGACGAATTAGCTCGCACGCATCGGGGATACTCAGTGAACCACGTCGTTTCACGAGAGTCGACAGGTCAACTCCGTCCACGAATTCCATCACCAGAAAGTGAGCCCCGTCGACGTCGCCGGCGTCATGCGCGGTCACAATATGAGGATGATGGAGTTTCCCGGCCGCTTTCATCTCTCGATTGAAGCGAGTCAATAGCTGTGCGGAAGCAATGCGCC
>JAGQQS010000919.1 GCA_020426105.1 Planctomycetaceae bacterium | reverse complement strand
GAGTGCGACCCCTTCGTGCACTTCGAGACCATTGTTGTCCAGAAACTCGATATCATCACCCAGCAAACTGTGACCGAATCGAAACGCTGCCGTGGCAAATTCGTTACTGATGCCCGGGTTCACCGCAGCGTCGTAGCCTGTATAGGAGTCAATCGCACCTTTGCCCAGCAACGAAGGCAGCCATTCGTTATAGGTGATGGCCTGAATCTCGGCGATTACTATGGAGCGCGCCTGCTGATAAATTTCTTCGTCACTGAGGTCAGGGTTTCCGGCGGCGATTTTCCGGGCCTGATAGTTATGCTCCCGAACAAACAGAGTTTGCAGGGCTGTCAGCTCAACATTTTCATTGGCCCGCGCGTCTCCGGCCGCAAACAACTCGTCGCTCGCGACGAATGGATTCGCATTATCCATTTCCAGAGTGCCGTCCGGAAACGTCTCAACATTGTTGATCGGTAACATGTTTCCGGCACTGGTCTTCAGCATCCCGCCGGAAAATGTGCGCAAGGCTGCGGCCGTTGCATCGTTTGATCCGTAAACCATCGAGCCATCCAGAAACGCAGAAATCTGGTTCACCTGCTCGCGCGGGCTGGAGGTACTTGTTCCTGTCGCCGGATCAAATGCTGATCGCATCGTGTCAATTGTGGCCGTGCCCGTATTGAAAGGGTCGAACGATGGATCGCCTGCGGGCACTGCGATCGATGTGACTTCTGTTGTGCCTGACTGCGTCAGGGTGATGTCATGATCAATAAACTGTCCCCAGGCATAGATCATTGCAGACATCATCCGATCACTGATGACGTCGGCTCCTCCGCTGTCGGACACGGTATTGCTGATTTCCCGCGCGCTCGGTCGATCCTCGCCTCCGACCTCAGAAATCGCATCGGCGTATTCCGCGGTGGCCAGCCTGATCAGATTCTCCCCTGCACTGCCCCATTCAGGATTTTCCAGGTTATTTCCTGTCCCATCGATTGCAGCGGCAAGGAGTATTCGCGCTTCAGCAATTTCGGCGCTGTCCGCCATACCAGACTGCCCCCCAGCCGCACGAAGTCGGCGCGCACGTTTCCCATGATTGTGTAACATCACATTCTCCTGAAAGCGGATTTCGAGTTGAGTACCACTGACTGGAGAAACGAGTTACGTTGCAGAAAATCTGCCGCGAAATTTTCCGAATTCAGGTTGCGTTCAGGTTGCGCGGCGGAAGCTCAACACTGTGCAGCATTTTCAACGCTCAATACAGGCCGCTGCTCCGGTAGCGCAAGTCGTGAGACTTCCGAAGCTGGCGATGAAATCAAAATGCTCACGAATTCTGCTGCGAACACTGCTGCGCCGCGTTGGCTGGAACTGTAAAGTCACGTGCCGATCAACGACCCGGAACCCAACAGAGCCTCACCATCCAAGCATCCGGCGAAGTAAGCACCCCGCGAATTCGCGAAATTCTGTTTCAAGCAGGTTCTACGGAGGATCAACAGGAGCGACAAGAGCCGGATTCTGCGGCAGTGCGAGCGATGGGTACTCGTCCAGCAATGGCTTGTTGCGGTAATAAACCTGCAGAGTCAGTGTCGCGAGACACGTAGTCAGCAGGCGTCCACCGGACCGGCTGTAGTCTGCGCGATCGCGTGCTGCCCAGCTGCCTCTCGCAGGACCATCGGTTTCCTGCCGCGCAATCAGATCCTCGCGGATTCGGACGTTCCAGCGGTCCCATTCCGGACCGCCCCAGTTTTTCATCACCTGCGTTGCGAAATAGTTGGTGTAATAGTTTTCGCTCGCCGCACTTTTGGAAATCAACGCGATGCCAGCGCGCAAATCACCGTCGTTGCGGCCCCAGCCAAGGTACATGCGACTGAGCAATGCCATTGAAGTGACGGACATCGCATACGTCTTTTTTTCTGCTTCGTAGCCGTATCGGCCTTCTCCATCGACCGACACACTGTCCAGGTACGACGAAACGCCCTTCCAGGTCCCGGCGGGAATGCGGATGCCGGCTTTTTCGGCGGCCTTAAGTGCCATGACCTGAATCGCCGTGGCTGAAGTTGAACCACCTTCCTGCGGATTATATCGCCAGCCCCCGCTCCGTGGATTCTGAGAATTCACCAGAAACAAAACAGCGCCTTCAGCGGCCTGTTTCAGCTTGCGATCCCGAGTCATGCCATAAGCTTCACACAGGGCGAGTGTCGCAGCGCCGTGGACATAATAGGCGTAGTTCGGTTCTGTGTCGTCGTCCACTTTGTTGATGACTCCGCGGAGGTCATAACCAGCGGGGACAGCGACACCAATCGTTGTCAGAAACGCCAGCCCGGCCTGCACCTGCTGCCGGTACTTTCCTTCTTTATGAGTTTGCCCGGCAGCAAGGAAAGGCAGCAGCGCGTAGGCCGTACCACCGATTGGATTATTGACTGAACCCTTCTGGGTACACGGGCCCACATCGATAAAGTCCCAGGTGCCGTTGCTGCGTTGTCGTGCCGCCAGCCATTCCAGCGCGAAACCGACGGCCGTTTCACTGGCCACGGTCCCGCCGTATTTCTCAAGGAGTACTTTGCGCCCCGCCTCACTGCGATTGTCCGTGTCCCCGGCGTTGGAACCGTCTTTTGGCACCGGAGACGACGGAGCTGTACCGTTTGGGGATTCGGGAAGGACAGCGTCCGCCACCTGGATCTCGGGTTCGGGCTCGGGTGTGGGTTCCGGCTCCGCGACGGGTTCCGGTAGAGGTTCGGGATTTTCGGCTATTTCTTCGACGGGCTGCTCCATCTGCTCACCCGTTTCGACTGGCGGTGGCTCGATCGGCACCGCCTCTTCCGTTTCTTCATTCGTCTCTGCGATGCTGGCGATAATCGGAGGAATCGGGACATCCTCAAAGAACTCCATCTGTCTGAAAGCCAGGATTAACAGCAGGAATCCGGTGAGCACAAAACTGATGACAGCAGGCATCCTGCTGCGCTTCAGTTCCAGCGTCAGTTCTTCGGTTGTGGTTCGCAGCTGCGGCTTGAGATCCGCCTTCTTTGGCTTGACGCGGACTTTCTCAGCCTTTTCCAGTCCCACAAGTCGAGCGCGATCGAGGAGAGATCGCACGGAAACCGGACGCTTTTTTTTGCTGCGGACCGGAAGCCGGACCTGGGCATCTGGATTTGTGCGGACGGACGACTTTGCCGCTGACCCCGTCAGTGACGGTTCAGACTGATCCGGGCCGGATGCTTCAACTGGAGGAAACGGAGCAGGAGCCGGGCAGGTCACGTCATTATTCGGGACCGGGACTGGCGCCATACCGATGTCTGCAGGAGTGAACTTTGCGGGCGGCGAGAAGAATGCCGGAACCGTGGAAGCGTTGGTGCGATTGATCGGCGCTTCCACTGAGGAACCCGGAGTCCCGCCATGTGCCTGAGCTGATGTCCGGAGTGAGTCGTTTACAGTCGAAGAAAATGCAGCAGCGACAGGTGTGGCCGGAGTTCCCGTGTGAATCTCGCGTTCCAGTTGAGGCAGAAATTGAGACGCCTGCGAGAAATTTCCGGACGTCGCCTGTTCGGCGAGCGCAGAAAATCGCTGTGAGA